>JAOZOL010000068.1:0-2664 GCA_029933295.1 Desulfobacterales bacterium
TTAAAGGATGTCAATAAAAACAGTTTTAAATCAGGGGCGCTATACTTATTCTTTTAACCGTTTTTTTAAAGCCCGCCATTTATCCAGCCGCTCTTTGATTACCTTTTCATACCCCCGTGTACTCGGCGTATAGAAGATATGACTGTCAAGTTTTTCCGGCAGGTGATTTTGCGGCGTAAAGGCGTCTTTGTGGTCGTGGGCATATTTATAACCCCTGCCGTATCCGATATTCTTCATTAATCTTGTGGGGGCGTTGCGTATATGCAGGGGCACGGGAAGTGCGCCGGTCTGTTTAATGGTCTGAAGAACCTGTCCGTAAGCCGTATATATGCTGTTGCTTTTGGGCGCAGTGGCCAGATAGGCGGCAGCCTGGGCCAGACAGAGATCGCCTTCCGGCGAGCCCAAGAGCAGACCCCCATTCCGGTATTATTTTACCCAATTTTCGACTTTTAATGTTTTTATTCTCTTGAATTCTTTTTCATTATTTGTAACCAATATTAATCCTTTGCTAATTGCTTGAGCAGCGATTAACAAGTCAAGAGGGCCAATAATGTGGCCTTGCTTTTCAAGTTTTGAACGAATTTCTCCATAATGCTTTGCAGCCATTTGATCATATGAAAGAATTTCAAACGGCGTAAGGAATTCTTCTAAACGGTTTAAATTTTGATTTTTATATTTGCTTTTGGACACGCCATATTGAAGTTCAGAAACTGTAATCGAGGATATTCCGATCGTTCCCACATCAGTCTTTTTAAATCTGTTAATAACATCTGGTGGTCGTTTATTCATTATATAAATACAAATGTTTGTATCAATCAAAAATTTCATCTAAATCCGCTCTTTCCTGTTGGATTTTAGGTTGATTTCGATCCGTCATGAAAGGTTTATCATATTTATTTAGATTTTTTTCCCAAACATTCCAGGCGGAATTGTCTTTAGATATCAAAAGCACACCTGATTCGGTCTTTTTGATATACACTTCTTTCCCTTCAAATCGATAAGCCTTCGGTAAACGTATCGCTTGACTTCGACCATTAATAAAAATTTTAGCAGTATCCATTATGTCCTCTTGTTGGTATTTATGAACTATATTTAACAGTATATACCATATTAATAATATGTCAAGATATATATCAACGAGACTATATTTAATGTTAACGATACACAGACCCCAATTCGCAGTTTCCGGGTAAGATATATGGCCGCATACGGGCTTCATTCCTTTTTTTCACGTCATTTCTTAATAATTTCGGTATCTTTCAAATACGTTTACCCTGTTAGCCGGCTTTTTCATCGTCGTCTTTCTTCAACCGTTCTTTAAGTGCCCGCCATTTATCCAGCCGCTCTTTGATTACCTTTTCATACCCCCGTGTACTCGGCGTATAGAAGATATGACTGTCAAGTTTTTCCGGCAGGTGATTTTGCGGCGTAAAGGCGTCTTTGTGGTCGTGGGCATATTTATAACCCCTGCCGTATCCGATATTCTTCATTAATCTTGTGGGGGCGTTGCGTATATGCAGGGGCACGGGAAGTGCGCCGGTCTGTTTAATGGTCTGAAGAACCTGTCCGTAAGCCGTATATATGCTGTTGCTTTTGGGCGCAGTGGCCAGATAGGCGGCAGCCTGGGCCAGACAGAGATCGCCTTCCGGCGAGCCCAGAAACCGGTAAGCGTTCATGGCGTCCATGGCCGTGGCCAGCGCCTGGGGATCTGCATTACCTATATCTTCTGCGGCAAACCGTACCATTCGGCGGGCGATATACAGCGGATCTTCACCGGCGGACAGCATCCGGCCAAGCCAGTAGAGGGCTGCGTCTGGATCACTTCCCCGCAGGCTTTTATGCAGTGCTGAAATAAGATTGTAATGTTCTTCTCCGGATTTGTCATAGACAAGTGCTTTTCGGTTCAGTGCATGCTCCACATTTTCCAAAGAGATCTTATTTGCGGCATTTGGATTATTTTCAGGTTGTGATACCGCATATGTCGTTGAAATTTCAAGAGCATTCAGTGCTGCACGGGCGTCTCCGTCTGAAAGTGAAATGATATGCTTAAGGGCTTTGTCAGTGAAATTAAGTTTAAATTTTCCAAATCCGTTTGTGCGGTCAGTCAATGCCCGGTTTAGTAAAATGATCATGTTGTCATCGGACATGGGAGACAGGGTGATGACCTGGCATCTGGAAAGCAGTGCCGGGATAACCTCAAACGATGGATTTTCCGTGGTAGCGCCGATCAAGGTGATTAACCCGCTTTCCACATGATGCAGAAACGCATCCTGCTGGGCTTTGTTAAACCGGTGGATTTCATCCACAAACAGGATGGTTCGAATGTGATGAAAATTCCGTTGTTGTTTAGCGCTTTCAATGACGTTTCGAATATCTTTTACCCCGGAAAGGACTGCGGAAAAATGGGCAAAATTGCATTTGGTCTGTTGAGCGATAATGCGGGCAAGGGTGGTTTTGCCGCACCCCGGGGGCCCCCACAGGATCATGGAGAATATCCTGTCCTGTTCCATGGCATTTCTGATCAAAGACCCTTTTCCAACCGCATGGTCCTGTCCGATAAATTCATCAATGCAGGTCGGCCGCATACGGTCTGCCAGGGGACGGTCGCGGGCAATGACTTTTTTCGCCTGATGTTCGAAAAGGTCTGGTGTGTCGCTGGTCATT
>JAOZOL010000068.1:2764-10613 GCA_029933295.1 Desulfobacterales bacterium
GGCAATGACTTTTTTCGCCTGATGTTCGAAAAGGTCTGGTGTGTCGCTGGTCATTGATTTTATTTAGTTTTACGTTTTTTCCGGCGTTTGACGGAAAGTTTTTTTCGAGAGATTCTGTTTTCCGGATCATTTCGTTTTCTGAAAAATAAACGAACGGGGATTTTATCAAGACCCGTCTCCTGCCGGATCTGATTAATCAGGTATCGCTGGTAGGAAAAGTGTACCCCTTCGGGAAAATTAACAAAATTGATAAATGTCGGTGGCTTGTCGGATATCTGGGTGGCATAGAAAAATTTGAGCCGCCGTCCATGGTAAAGGGATGGTTCTGTTTTACTGGTTGCCCGGTCAAAGATTTTATTTAAGGGGCCGGTGGCAATCCGGGTGGTATATTGGTTATATACCTCATTGATCATATCAAAAATTTTCGGCACCCGTTTGCCGGTAAGTGCGGAGATGGGCAGAATGGGCGTAAATTTTAAGAATTTGGCTTCCATTCTCAGCTTTTCGATAAATTGTTTTAACGTATTGTGGTCTTTTTCTACAATATCCCATTTGTTTAATAGAAAAATACATCCGCATCCGCGTTCATAGGCATACCCGGCAATTTTAACATCCTGATCGGTAATTCCGTCATGTGCATCTATGACGATTAAGGCGATATCACACCGTTCAATGCTTTTGAGTGCCTTGATAATGGAAATTTTTTCAATTTTTTCATATACTTGTTTTTTTCGGCGGATGCCGGCGGTATCAATTAACAGGTATGATGTCCCGTTGATTTCGCATGCGGTATCGATTGAATCTCTTGTGGTGCCGGGGGTTTTGCTCACAATGACCCGGTTTTCTCCCAGTATCCGGTTAATAAGGGATGATTTCCCAACATTCGGACGCCCGATGACGGAAATTTTAATCATATCCGTGGCATCTTCGAAAATCGTGGTCGGCAGGAAATTTACAAGGCTGTCTAACAGGTCGGGGATTCCATATCCGTGTTCTGCGGAGACCGGGTATAAGGTGTCGATGCCCAGACGATAAAAATCATTTAGATTTTCTTCCTTTTCATGGCCGTCAATTTTATTAACCGCATAAAAAATCGGGCATGAAAGTGTCCTGAGAATTTCAAGCAGGTCGCTGTCAAAGGGCGAAAGTCCTGATTTCCCGTCAAACAGCAGAATAATGGCATCGGCATCGCTGATGGCCTGATGGACCTGCTCCCGGCTTAAGGATGAAAAATCATCGCCGTCTTTACTTGAGAATCCGCCTGTATCGATTACGGAGAATTCAACTTCATTCCAGGTCACTGATCCGTAATGGCGATCACGCGTAACACCTGGAAAATCATCTACAAGCGCATCTTTTGTTTTCGTTATCCGGTTAAAGAGGGTGGATTTCCCCGCATTTGGTCGGCCGACGATCGCAACAACAGGTTTCATTTAAATTTTATAAATGATTCGCTTATCGGTGATTATAATATCCACATATTTATCATGGGA
Source organism: Desulfobacterales bacterium (assembly GCA_029933295.1). GTDB lineage: Bacteria > Desulfobacterota > Desulfobacteria > Desulfobacterales > Desulfosalsimonadaceae > JAOZOL01. The sequence goes on from JAOZOL010000068.1 coordinate 4,258, forward strand.
TTCCATGGGCACCTGTTGGGTCATCTGGTCCTCAAGGGCGCATGCCACTTTTCTGGCTGTGGCCGGGAGTTTAGGTATAATACGGTCGTATCGGCCTGAACCGCTTCCGAGTCGGCCGCCTTTTTCATCAAAGGCAATTCCCGGAATTATTGCAATATCAACATCATCAATGGTAATCCGCTTGCAGCGATCCGGATTCGGCTCCAGTATATTGTTTGCCCCCGGTTTTAAGTCAGAATCAATATTGTTAATTTTATAAAGCTGTGCCCCGTTATTTTTAGAAGTAAAAAGCGGCAGGACAATATTTTTTGTTGAGTCGTTGCAATATTTTAAAATATTCTGGGAGTCCACTTCATGGGGTTGATTGATGTACAGCAGGGTGACTTCCGCTTCTCGAAAATTAGCGAAAGCGAACAATTGTTCTTCAATCTGAGCGCATTTCTCCGATATTTCTTTTTTGGAAAGCGAATTTAATTTTTCTTCAACCTGATTTCTGATTTCCTGTTTTTTTTCTTTTAGATCCTCCATCACTTCTCTCCAACGAAATCTTACTTTTAAAAAGTTTGTCAATATTTATCTTTTTAATTATTTATCATACACTATTATGAATCAAATTTCAATAATTATTGACGGATTATGTACAGCATGATATTTTTTATATTTTATAGAGCCAATTTCAAAACGCCATCTAAGTCTCGATGTCGGCGTTGCAGTCCTCCTCAAAATGCTCACATACGTACTTGTATGCTGTGCTTTTTCGTTGGCCTAGTTTTTGATTTGGGGCCTTGACCTCGAACCTGATCTGACATTTTGAAAATGGCTCTACACATTAAAATGAATATAAATTCAGTTAAAATATAGGTATTGTATGCTGGAAATCAAGTATGTACGGCAAAATTTATTAGAAGTATATAATTGCCTTGAAAAACGAGGTGATACAGCTGATCTTGATACTTTTGAAAAAGCTGAAACAGCCCGGCGTGAGATATTGTCTGAAATCGAGGCATTACGGCATAAAAGAAATGTGGTGTCCGACGAGATTGCGGGCTTGAAAAAAAAGGGGAAAGATGCCGAGGAAATTGTCGCACAGATGCGGGACGTGTCAGGCCGGATTAAAGTCCTGGAAAAGTCTTTGACGGAAAGTGAAGAAAAAATTCAGGAAATACTCATCCGGCTGCCGAATATCCCCCATCCTTCCGTTCCTGTGGGCAAAGATGAAGCAGATAATCAACTGCTAAGGAAAGTGGGGACCCCGCGTGAATTTGAATTCACCCCCAAACCGCACTGGACCATTGGAGAGAATCTGAATATCCTGGATTTTGAAAGGGCCGCAAAGATTACCGGTGCCCGTTTTCCGCTATATTTCGGAGCGGGAGCCCGGCTTGAAAGGGCGCTGATCAATTTCATGCTGGATCTTCATACCACAGATCACGGTTATACCGAAGTCCTGCCGCCGTTTATCGTCAACCGGAAAACCATGACAGGGACGGGACAATTACCTAAATTTAAAGAAGATTTGTTTAAACTGGAAGGCTGGGATTATTTTTTAATCCCCACTGCCGAAGTGCCGGTCACCAATATTTATCAGGATGAAATCCTTGATGAATCACAACTGCCTGTTTATTATACGGCATATACACCCTGTTTTCGCTCCGAAGCCGGGTCATACGGTAAGGATACCCGGGGCCTGATCCGTCAGCATCAGTTTAATAAGGTGGAAATGGTAAAATTTACTACCCCTGAAACCTCCTATGATGAACTGGATGCCCTGCTTGATAACGCTGAAACTATTTTGAAAAAACTTGATCTGCCGTATCAGGTGGTGGTGCTTAGTACCGGGGATCTGGGATTTTCCGCAGCCAAAACATATGACATAGAAGTATGGATGCCTGCCCAGGGTAAACAAGGCAAATACCGGGAAATTTCATCCTGCAGTAATTTCGAAGGGTTTCAGGCAAGACGCGCCGGAATCCGGTTTAAGCGAAAAGGGAAAAAAGGCACCCAACCGGTGCATACCTTAAACGGGTCCGGTCTGGCGGTGGGCCGGACGGTTGCCGCAATCCTGGAAAATTATCAACAGGCTGACGGAAGCGTTGTAATCCCGGATGTTTTGAGACCCTATATGGGCGGCATGGAAATTATTACGATATGAAACCCGAAGATTTTCCAAAAGAAATTCAGCCGTATCTGATTCCCAAACCATCCGGCGAGTTGATTTACCGGTGCCTTGGATGCGGAAAAGAGTATGGGATTCAAAAATTGCTGTATGTTTGTCCAAACTGCGGTCAGGTATTATTGATCCATGACCGCGAATTTGACCGAATAAAAAAAATTCCCGGTAAAACCTGGCGGCAAATATTTGATTATCGTAAAATGTTGAATATTCCTTCTCTAAAAGGGGTATACCTGTTTCACGAATTTATCGGTCCGGTCATCCCTTTGGATTCGATCGTTTATCTGGGTGAAGCACATACGCCGGTGATTGAATCCAATGAACAGCTTTCAGAAATGGCCGGTATCCGGATTTATTTTAAAAATGACGGACAGAACCCCAGCGCGTCGTTTAAGGACAGGGGAATGGCCAGTGCTTTAAGTTATATAAAATATTTGATTTGCCAGGGACTTGTCTCTGATGTGCTTGCCATATGCGCTTCAACCGGGGACACATCGGCTGCTGCCGCTCTGTATGCCTCCTACCTCCAGCAGCATGTAAAATCGGCTGTTTTGCTTCCGCATAAGAAAGTCACTCCCCAGCAGCTCGCCCAGCCCCTGGGCAGCGGCGCTGCGGTATTTGAAATCCCCGGGGTGTTTGACGACTGCATGAAAATCGTGGAAGCATTATCTGAAAATTACAATGTGGCGTTATTGAATTCAAAAAATCCATGGCGAATTCTCGGACAGGAGTCTTACTCCTATGAAATTGCCCAGGCGTTTGAATATGACCTGGCAGACAAGGTCGTCGTGCTGCCCATCGGCAATGCCGGGAACATCACTGCGGTTATCAGCGGATTTTTAAAATTTTATGAAACCGGGATCATTGAAAAATTGCCGAAAATTATCGGCGTCCAGTCCGAGCACGCCAATCCGGTTTATAAATATTATCTTGAGCCGGATGCTGAGAAAAGAAGATTTAAACCGGTAACGGTCAGACCGAGTGTGGCCCAGGCTGCCATGATCGGCAATCCGGTGTCCATGCCGCGCGTCATCCATCTGGTCGAAAAATACAACCAGCAGGCCGGTGACCAGCATATTTTTGTGGCCCAGGTTACGGAACAGGATATTATGGACTGCCAGTTGACGGCAAACAGAAACGGTCATGTGGCCTGTACCCATGGCGGGGAATGCCTTGCAGGGTTATTGGTGGCCAGACAAAAAGGTCTGGTTACAGATGATGAATCCGCCATCCTGGATTCCACCGCCCATGCGCTGAAATTTTCCGGATTTCAGGGTATGTATTTTGAAAATAATTTTCCGGCTGACTATCATATTACCCCAAGATCTGAATTAACAAACAGACCTAAAATGGTTTGTCCGGAGGATCTCAAACATGTGCCTGCACCCGGAAAACCACTGCATGGAGAGAATTTAACGCATTTTGTCAACCGGATTTCAGAGGAGATTGCAATATTACTCGATTTACAAAGGATATAAGTCAGATGCGCTGGAAAATTTTTTCCCCCAGAACCTGTTTTTTATTTTTAACAATCATTGTGTTTTTGATCATTTCCTTGCCGGCATACGGGGTATTTTTTGAAAAAAAATTTGTCGTATGTAAAGACAATGGCCAGGAAGTGCTGTGTGATTCATATATCGTGAAAAAAGATGATTATGTGACCAAATTGTTTCGCCAACGGGGAGAAATCTCATCCAGGGATTTTCCGAAGTTTCTTGCGATTTTCAAACGGTTAAATTCTCATATAAAAGATATTAATAAGATTTATCCCGGCCAGAAGATACTGGTGCCCCTTAAGATTTTGGCGCCGGATACATTAGAAGGGCAGGAAACCGGTACTGTGACGATTCCGTTGATTACCATTACCAATGTTCCCCGCCAACTGCTGCACAATTCCATGGAATATGTTGTTCATGAGGGGGATTGTATCTCAAAATTGATTGCCGATGGGTTTGGCGGGTACAATACTGCTCCATATAAAGAAGCAATTGAAATTTTTAGATATTTAAATCCTGAAATTAAAAATCTGAATTTAATACATCCAGGTGAAAAGATTAAAATACCGGATCCGTCTGTCAGAAAAGCGTCCTGGTATCAGACATTGTTTAATGAAGCCGGTGAAATTGTTGTTCCCAGGGAAGAAAAGAAAGAAGAAGTTAAAAAGAGCAAAGAGGTTGCCCCCCCTGCCATGCCGGAAGTGGTAACCATTGAACCGGCACCCGTGGAACAGAAAGTTAAAGAGGTTAAACCTGCCCCAGAAAAATCCGTCAGACCTCCGGTTGTGGTGAAAAAAACGCCGCTTCCGTCCATATTTAAAAAAGCGGCAAAAATTTTTGACGCTGAATTAATGGATCAGGGGGAGTATTTTTTCCCAAGACAGGGGCAGACAGACCTTAAGATAGACCTTTCAGTGAACCCGGTGATTGAATTTAAATCAGGGATGCGGCTGTTATTTGCCGATGATGAGAAATTTATAAAAAATAACATGGGGGTTATTGCCGCCTTTTGGAAAAATGTAAAAACAATCCCCATTATAATGGATGAATCCTTAAGGGAGTTGATGAACCGATTATGTCTGATTGTTGATAAGGACGGTTGTGAAAATAAAATCGATCTAAAGGAATCGGGCGTTAATATTTCAGTCAGGGGCGAATATATTTTTGACAACATAGACGGTGCTGGAAGCATATGTATTACCTTAATTGAGAACAGGGATCAGAATACACCGGCTCCTGTCCAGCGATATTTAAAGAACAAAAAAATTACAATTTCCGACTGGATTGATAATGGCAAATTTTTTGGTCAGATGAATTTACCTGTGCGGGACAATAAACCGTCACAATATGTTGCACTCGTAAAAACCTCCCGGCCGGCAGCAATTATCAAAGAACTGGCAGCTTTTCTAGGATTTCGGTATCAGGAAAAAGTTCCAATTACATTTCCATATGCCGGATTTCAGGTAAAGACGGTTTCAAACCTTTTGTCTGTGTCGCCTGGCAAAGAAGTACTCATCGACTACGGAGATTTTTGCGGGGATGCGGTGGAAAAAATGGAACCCACCGGATTTCGGGTGGTTGAAATCGATAAACATCAGGATTCAATGACGATCATCAAAAGACTTTTAGATGGGTTGCAGTTTGAATTTGAAGAAAATCCCACGTTCTGGACTGCCAAACGGCCAAGGATTTATAATACCTCCGTCACCATTGATGGACTTTTGTTTACACTTCCTTCAGGCAGTACTAAACGTGATATCCTGGTAACAACCGTGCCGTTGGATAAAGATCTTGCAGTCTATTTTAATCAGTCGGGGACACAGATCGTTCGGATAAAGTACTATTAAAGAAAGATAGGTGCATCTTATGAAAGCAAATTTTGTGGTCCGGTTACTGGCTTTGTTATTAACGCTGTCTTTGTTTTCATGCGGTATTTACAGTCACTTTGCCGAAAAAAAAAGGAAGAAAATTGAACAGTCGGCAACCATTCGCAAGCTGGGTGAAGCCTATATGGGGCAGGGTGAATATACAAAGGCATTAAGGGAGTTTTTAAAAGCCGAAAGCATTTATTCAGATGATCCTTATCTCCATGAGGATCTGGGTATTGCATATATGGCAAAGGGACGTCTTGACAAGTCTGTTCTTGAGTTTAACACAGCATTGGAAATAAACCCGGATTATTCTCCTGCAAGGAACAATCTGGGGTCTGCGTACATTGAACAGGAAAACTGGAAGGCTGCCATTTCTTGTTTTAATAAGGTTAAAGATGATCTTTTGTATGCAACACCGCATTATCCTCTGTCAAATCTGGGCTTTGTTTATTATAAGATAGGGGACTATGATAAAGCAATCTCCTATTATGAAGAAGCACTGGATTTTAAAGAGGATTTTCCCAAAGCCCTGCAGGGGTTGGGGCTTGTTTATACTGCTAAAGGTAATTATCCTGATGCGATTATTTATTTTCAAAAAGCACTTGATGTTGCGCCAAACCAGGCGCGGATTTATCTTGATGTCGGTAAGGCATATCAATTGAATCAGGAATATAATAAGTCATATCAGGCGTATAAAAAAGCAGCCGCCTTAGCCACGGACAGGCATATGAAAGAAGAGGCGGAAGAAAAAGCTCAACAGGTTTTAAAGATACAATAGCGCCTGATTTTATAGTCTGAGACTATAGCTACGGACAA
>JAOZOL010000069.1 GCA_029933295.1 Desulfobacterales bacterium
CGAAGCGTTTTATCCGCTTGCTGGATGAAGGCTTACGGCTTGTACTTGATCTGTAATTTCATCGGGGCTAATTTCAAAAATAATCTGGTCATTTTCAACAGATGCTGTAATCAGCGTAGCATCTTTTAATTCCCCCTTTAATATCTCCATTGACAGCGGATTCTCAATATACTGCTGAATCGTTCGTTTCAATGGCCGTGCCCCGTAAACCGGATCATATCCTTTTTCCGCAAGCAGATCCTTTGCGTCATCAGACAGAGTCAGGTTTAGATCCATGTCTGCCAGCCTTTGCCGTAATCGATCTATCTGGATATCCACAATCTGACGAATCTGGTCATGGGTCAGGCTATGAAAGATGATTGTTTCATCGATCCGGTTTAAAAATTCCGGTTTAAAGCTTGCCCGTAACGATTCCATAATTTTTGATTCCATGTTTTCACGGCTGGCCCCTTCCATTTCCTGAATTAAATGGCTCCCGACATTTGATGTCATGATGATCAGGGTGTTTTTAAAATCAACGGTTTTTCCCTGTCCGTCCGTGAGGCGTCCGTCGTCGAGAATCTGCAGCAACGCGTTAAAAACATCAGGATGGGCTTTTTCAATTTCGTCAAAGAGCACCACGGAATAGGGGCGCCGGCGAACCGCCTCGGTGAGGTATCCACCCTCTTCATATCCTACATACCCCGGAGGTGCCCCGATCAGGCGTGATACAGCATGTTTTTCCATGTATTCGGACATATCCACCCGGATAATGGCCTGTTCATTGTCGTACAAAAATTCCGCCAGCGCCTTGGCCAGTTCAGTCTTACCCACACCTGTGGGGCCCATAAAGATAAATGATCCAATGGGACGGTTGGGGTCCTGGAGCCCGGACCGGGCCCGGCGGACGGCATTTGCGACAGCGATGACGGCCTCGTCCTGGCCGATGAGCCGTTTTTTCAATCGATCTTCCATTTTAACCAGTTTTTCCCGTTCTCCTTCCAGCATTTTGGACACCGGAATACCGGTCCATTTGGATACAATTTCAGCTATGTCTTCCGCATCCACTTCCTCGCGGAGCATTTTCCGGTGGGACTGAAGATCAGACAGCTTCGTGTTGGCCTCTGTAAGCTGCTGTTTTAATTCATTTCGTTTGCCGTATCTAAGCTCGGCAACCCGTTCTAAATTTCCTTCCCTTTCAGCCTGCTGTTCCTCGCCATCGACCCGGTCGAGTTCTGACTTGATTGACTGTATGGTCTGGATGATATCCTTTTCATTCTGCCAGTGCGCATTTAAACGGTTAAAGTCCTCTTTTAGAGATTCGAGGTCTCTTTCCAGTTTTGCAGACCGGTCTACACTCGCGCTGTCCGTTTCTTTTTTTAATGCTTCGCGTTCAATTTCAAGCTGGGTAATTTTACGCTGAATTTCATCGATTTGTGCAGGTTTGCTGTCTATTTCAATTCTCAATCGGGATGCGCATTCGTCAATTAAGTCAATGGCCTTATCCGGCAGAAACCGGTCGGTAATATACCGATCTGATAGTGTTGCGGCGGCAATAATCGCGGAATCTTTTATTTTTACCCCATGGTGGACTTCATATTTCTGTTTTAGCCCTCTTAGAATGGATATCGTATCCTCTTTGCTTGGTTCTGCAACCATTACAGGTTGAAATCTTCTTTCAAGGGCCGCGTCTTTTTCAATATATTTTCGGTATTCAGAGATGGTTGTGGCGCCGATACAACGCAGTGTTCCCCGGGCAAGAGCCGGTTTCAACATATTGGAGGCATCCATGGAACCTTCTGCAGCACCGGCCCCCACCAGTGTATGCAACTCATCGATAAACAGGATGATTTTACCTTCCGCTTTTTCAACTTCTTTGACCACGGCTTTTAAGCGGTCTTCAAATTCTCCTCTGTATTTTGCCCCGGCGATCAACGTTCCCATATCAAGCACAATCAATCTCCTGTTTTTCAGGGATTCGGAAACATCTCCTTCTACAATGCGCCGGGCAAGTCCTTCAACAATGGCGGTCTTGCCGACCCCCGGTTCACCGATAAGTACCGGGTTGTTTTTTCTGCGTCTAGACAGCACCTGGGCAATCCGGCGAATTTCTTCATCCCTGCCGATGACCGGGTCAAGCTTTCCCAGACGGGCCAGTTCGGTAAAATCACGGGTATATTTTTCCAGGGCCTGATATTTATCCTCAGGATTCTGGTCGGTGATGTTCTGATTTCCCCGGATCTCCATGAGCACCTTGAGAATATTATCCCTTTTAATGCCAAGTCGTTTGAACAGAGCTTCGATACTGCCTTTTTTTTCATCTGAAATTGCGAGAAATATATGCTCAACACTGACATACTGGTCCTTCATTCTGGATGCTTCGGCAAATGCCTTCTCAAGTATTTTTTGGGTCCGTTTGGATAAATAGACATCACCTGCCGCCCCTTTAACCTGGGGCAGACTTTCAAGTTGAAGTTTCAATTCCCCAATAAGGTCATTTAAGGCTATACCGATTTTTCGCAAAATGGATGCGGCAATGCTGTCGGCATCAAGCAGCATGACATAGAGCAGGTGCTCGGGCTCAATTTGCTGATGATTATTTTTTGAAGCAATTGCCTGGGCTTCCTGGATCAGTTCCTGGGATTTTAACGTAAATTTATCAAAACGCATGAGTCCTCCTTAATTTCGCGAACTATTTGTTCAATATCGCTTAATTTTATTATATCTTTTGTTATTTTAATCTGTTATACGTTTTAAAAATAAGCATTTTTTGGTTTATGTCAACACAGTTCGGTTTTTTATTTGACCTTGATCCGGTAAAACCATAAAATAAAAAGGCTATTTCCTAAATTTTAGACTTTTTAAAAATCCTTCAATACAAAAAAGAAAAAAATTAAGATGGAATTTCAAGCCACCCCGCATAACAATGATAAACTTTCTTCGATTTTGAAAAACATCGAGGAATTAAACCATCTCAAGGATATTGATACCATTCTCGATAAAATTCTTTTCGAGGCCCGTCAACTATCAAACGCCGATGCCGGATCCATATTTATTGTTGATGAGCAAAAGCTCCGATTCGGCTATGTGCACAACGACACGCTTTTTAAGGAAGATGAATCCAATGAGGCGATTTATGTCGATTTTACATTGCCCGTAAATGATAAATCTATTGTTGGTTATGTGGCCTCAACCTGTGATACTCTGGTCATTGATGATGCGTATCAGATTCCTTCCGACAGACCCTACACATTTAATGATATGTATGATCATAAATCCGGTTACACGACAAAATCTATTTTAACCATTCCTCTAATGACCTTTCACGATAAACTGGTGGGGGTCATGCAGTTGATTAACGCAAAAGAAGATGGCCGGATCATCCCTTTTTCAAAAGAGAGCCAGGCCCTTGTTCCTTTGTTTGCAAATAATGCTGGTGTGGCCATTGATCGCGGGATTATGAATCGTGAAATGATTTTACGCATGGTTCGAATGGCTGAATTAAGGGACCCGACCGAGACAGGCGCCCATGTTCTGAGAGTCGGGGCTTATTCTGCAGAAATCTATCATCAATGGGCCATTAAGCACGGTATTGATATACAGGAGATGAAGCGGAAAAAAGATTTGATTCGTCTTGCCGCCATGCTTCATGATGTGGGAAAAGTCGGCATTCCGGATAAAATTTTGAAAAAGCCCGATAAGCTGAGTGACCAGGAATTTAATGAGATGAAGTGGCATACGGTTTACGGTGGGCGGCTTTTTATTAATCAGACTTCAAATCTTGATAAAATGAGCATGGACATTACGTTAAATCATCATGAACGGTGGGCCGGTGGTGGATACCCGGGCAGAATAAATGATATTATGATGCCTGAGATAACAATGGGAGACCCCAAAAAGGTTGATGAAATTCCTTTAAGCGCCCGTATTGTCGCGTTGGCGGATGTGTTTGATGCATTGACATCCAGCCGTTCTTATAAATCACCGTGGAGTGATGATGATGCGATGGAAAAAATTGAATCTGAATCCGGGAAACATTTTGACCCTGAAATCGTTACCATTTTTTTTAAGATTTTTCCGGTCATCAAAGCGATCAGGAACAAATACAGAGAGCAGGCATAATAATAATTTCTGGTTATCCGGTTCACTCAAGTTATCAATTTTTTCTGGATTCCGGGTCGCGGTCGCTTCGCTCCTTTGCCCGGAATGACGGACTTAAGAATATCAGAGGTAGCTTCGTTTTATTCTCAACTTGAGCGAAGTGGATAACCAAGCAATAATTTTTTTGACCACCCTTTATGGCCCCGGGGCAATGGATGAAAAAAGAAAATGGTACACTGCTGTATGATCTTGTGGATAGCCGGGATCACCAGGCGGTTTTTAAAGAAATAGTTCACATCCTTTCACTCCTCAACGCTGATATTATAAGGAATCGATTTCAATCCGTGTATGATGACATCATCTGTTTGTTCAATGGAGAATATCCCGGATATCGCGCTTCAAATACCAGGTATCATAATCTGGAACATTCAATGATGGTGACGCTGGCCACAGCCAGACTCACCCACGGGTGCGTAAAAGCCGGTCATCAATTCGACCCGGGGAATATTCTTTTGGGCCTTCTTGCCGCCCTGTATCATGATTCCGGATTAATTCAGACAAAACAGGACCGCAAAGGAACCGGTGCAAAATATACCATCGGTCATGAAGATCGCAGTGTAAAATTTATGCGGAAGAATCTTTCCGGCAAAAAATTTTCTAAAACACAGATGGATGACTGTGGGCATCTTATTCGATGCACCAATCTAAATATTGAGATTAAAGATATCCCGTTTCGTTCCACTGAAAGCGAAATTTTAGGTAAAATTGTCGGGTCTGCAGATCTGCTGGCCCAGATGGCGGATCGGAATTATCTGGAAAAATTGATTTTGCTGTTTAAAGAGTTTGAGGAAGCCGGTATTCCCGGGTTTGATTCGGAAGGAGAACTTCTTGAGAAAACCGAAGGGTTTTATAAAAATGTTGCCAGCAAGAGATTGAAAAAAGACCTTGGTAATATTTCATTAAACATGAAATATCATTTCAAAGATCGATGGGATATTGACCGCGATTTGTATGCCGAATCTATTAGTAATAATATTAAATATTTAAAATCAATATTGAGCGACGGGAAAAAAAGCCGGCTGTTTTATCAACAGCATCTGAGACGCGGTGGAATTATTACCTGAATTTTGCACGAGTCGGAGGCTTCCATATGCAAGCCGTTAATAACGCAGCAGATGGGACTTCCAAATAAGTAATTTTTAAAAACCATTATCTCGCGCAGAGACGCAGGGATTGCAGAGGAAAAAAATTTTGCGTCTCTGCGGGATATAAATGTAATAAATCGTTTTTAATTATTGATGGTTACAGCGGTGCAAGCGCCGTAAGAAGCTTCCAAATAACTCATCCGCAACCGCCTGAAACGATTGACAAGTTATTTTTATCATACAGTGGTGATTCGTCACCATGAAAAGCTTTTTACGACGCCATCATGCTTTGCAATTATTGAATTGAAGTAAGGAGTGGACATGCGTCAGTCTTTAAAAATTTTTTTTATTGGTATATTCTTGTTGGGCATTTTCAATCCGGTCATCGCCGATGAAATTGCTCAGAATTATTACGACCTTGGTGTGTTCGCCTATGAAGAGAGAAATTTTACAGAATCCCAGGATTTGTTGTTAAAAGCCATCTCTCTGGATCCGGAAAATGCCCGGATCAATTTTTATCTCGGCCGGGTATATCTTGAGCTGGAACAGCTTGATGTCGCAGCGCATTATTTGTCAAAGGCTTTTTTGCTGAACCCACAGATTCCGGGACTAACGTATTCTCTTGGGATTCTTTATCAGGAAAAAAAAGAGTATGAAAAAGCCCTTCAGAAATTTCAGGAAGTTGCTGTCCAGGAACCATCCAATGTTCTGGCAATATATTATTCAGGAATCAATTTATATAAGCTTGAACAATATGAAGCCGCCGGTGAATATTTGGTAAAGGCCGCCAAGATGAGTCCGAGCATTGAGGCCAATGGGCTTTATTACGCCGGCATTTGTGGGTATCGATTGGACAGGTGCGATGAAGCCGTCAAATTGTTTGAGCATGTTATGAAAATTGCGGATTCAGAAGATTTGAAAGAAAATGCCCGGTCATGGGTGCAGGTTATCAAAAAGAATCAGGCATCCGCAAAGCCTTATCATCTATATCTTAAAACCGGTTATTTATATGATGATAATGTTGTGCTGGAACCGACGGATCTGGATATTGTTGCCGATGAAAGTGACAGTGCATATATGTTATATTTTTCCGGAAAATACGACATGATTGACAGCCACCGGGTGACGTCGGGGATCGGTTACAGCCATTATCAAACCCGGTATCAGGATTTGAGCGAATATGATTTAACCGGAAGCATCGGCAATATTTATTTAAATTATAAGTTTAGTGAATCCGTGAAGTTAGGGCTTAAATACCGGCCTATCTATTACTGGGTCGATTCAGAGAGTTATTTAATGCAGCATCAGATAAATCCGTCGGTCATGTGGTTGATTGATAACAATAATGCCGTTGATTTTTCATACAGCTATTATCGGAATAATTATTTTACAGATAATGCCAGGGACGGACATGCCAATGAACTGTCAGCAAATTATTCTCATGGCTTTTCAGGCCTTGACGGGTATGTGTTTTGCGGTATCGGGTATGAAATTAATTCAGCTCACGGGAAAGATCAGGATTTTTGCGAATTGAAAACGCTTTTAGGCATTTCATATGATATTTTCGAGAAAACGAATATAACGGTTTACGGAAATTATTATGATAAAGAATATAATCATCATAACTTCAAATACAATACCAGAAGAGACGATGCCCGATATTTTGCTTCGGCATCCATTACACAAAACATCTGGAAGCCATGGCTGAATGTTTCAGCGGAATACACCTACACAAAAAACAACTCGAATATTGCTAATTTTGATTATGAACGAAACGCCATGTTTTTTTCAGTATCCGTTAAATTATAGCAGGAGAATAAATACGATGAACATTAAAAGTGCATTGATGTTTTTTATAAGTATTCTTGTAACAATGGTATCATTCGGTTCATCGGCCTTTGCGGCAGACCCGGCAGAGCAGATAAATATTGAAAGTATGGTTATCAAAGAAAAATTTGAGCCGGGGAGCGGATCGGCCGTGGGTATAATCCGCCATGTTTCAGAACTGGTCGTTATTGTACACCAGGCACAGAAATGTGGGTTCCGGGCTGAGAAAGGGTTGGATTTATTCAAGGGGGATATGATTATTACCGGAAAAGACGCAAACGTATCATTTAAACTCAATGACGGCAGTTTTATATCATTGTCATCGGACACGGAGATGAAAATTAATAAGAGCCTTTATGCGCCAAAACAAAAAACAAGATCATCCTTTATGGAAATGATCACAGGTAAGGCTCGTTTTGTGGTTAAAAAATTTGTGGATGCCCGGCATTCCGAATTTAAGGTCAAGACCAGGACAGCCGTGGCCGGTGTCCGGGGGTCTGATTTTATTATTGATGCATCGGAAACCGTAACAGAAATAACCGCCCTCGAAAAAACCGAATTAGCCGTTATCAGTCTGTCTGACCCGAGAGAAAAACCGGTCATTTTGCATGATTTTGAGAAAACGACAGTCAGAATGGGGATGCTGCCGGAAGAGGCCCAGAAAATTAAATCAGATGAGGTGGATCGCCTGATGAAGGAATTTAGGCGATTGCCGGTGGACCCGTCGCCGATTAAACAATCGTTTACCGTGTCTGCTGTGCCGGTATCACAGGAAAATGTCTATGTTGATGAAGAAGATCTGATCCCCCCCCGATTTGAGGCCATGCATCAGCGTTCAGAGCAGGGGAAGTTATTGGAGGATGTATTCAGAGCCAAAAGCATTCTGATGAATGAATATACTATTAAAGAACAGAATACCCGGATTTACGAAGAAAAGAATGAAGACTTCCAGGGACGCCCCTTGGCGGATTTTCCAACCCCGCCCCGGTAAGGCAACAGGCACAGCCGGGCTTTCGTATTTGTTATCAGAAGATGAATAGCTATCAGGAGGAGAAAATGAAAATAAAGAATCAATATATAATCAGATTCTTGAGTATTATAGCCATCAGCATGCTGGTATGTTTTATATTTGTTCAATACGGTTTTGCCACAGGAGCGCCAAAGTATGTAGATGTCGATCATCCGAATGCGGCTGATGATAGTGGACATGGCGGAGACCCTTCAACACCGTTTAAAACCATACAGTATGCGATCAGCCAGCTTTCCTCCTATGATACTTTATACGTGATGTCAGGAATATATAGTGATGCCGCCTATGGTTTTGCCACAGCTCAGTTGGAGATCCCTTACGAGCTGGATGGCGTACAGCTTGTCGGTGATGACAGCCAGGGGTCCATGCCGGTGATCAGTTATGACCCGATAAGTACACCCGCCTGGATGACGGGTATTATTGTCAATGCAAGCGGTGTGTCCATCAGCGATATTGAGATTACAGGCTTTACCGGTCATGGAATTGATGTGCAGGCGGGGTCAGGGACCATCACCGGATGTGTTGTTCACGAAAATTCCGGAAATGGCATTCACAGCGATTGGGGAGGTGAAGAAACAATTGAACTGACGGAGATTTATGGCAACACTGACGGAATTCACATTGGCGGTGATGCCGGAATGTTTTTAATTGATCAATGTGATATCCATAACAATTCAAATCATGGTGTTTTCTCTTCCGGTTATGGCGTAATGGTGGACAATACCCGATCCTATGATAATGCCCAATATGGTGTTTATTTTACAAGTAACGGCGGCAGCAACGTACAAAACAACAGTGAAATTTATCACAATGGTACTGGCGGGATATATATTGACTGTTCAGATAATCAAATTAAAGGAAATTCTGCGTCAATTTATGATAACGGAAATGAAATAAGAGGATACGGTATTTATTTGACAGGCGCTTCTGCAACAAACAATCTGATACAAAATAACCGGATTTATTATTCAGGTGATACAAGCCATGTCCAGGATATTGGAATTAATATGTTGGGCAACGGCACTGCGACTGATAATGAAATTTTAGAAAACAGTATTGAAGCGCATACTATGTACGGCATCTACGCGTATAACTCCGGAGCAAGAATAAAACGAAATAAATTTGCAGATAATACCACCGGTGTTTATGTGTCGGCAGAGTATGCAGCAGCGACGCCTGCCATCTGGAACAATCTGTTTTATAACAGTTCGGCCTCTCCCCCGAATATGAATTACGGTATGGTTCTATATTCTTATGAAGGCACCCTTGACGACAATCTTACCGTATTTTTTAATACCATTGATGATGCGAAGACTGACGGCATTTTGGTGGATCGGCCCATGAGCGGAACTGCGACTCCGTCATTATATTATAATATTATCAGCAATGCGGGGGTTAACGGAATCAATAACAACCTCGGAAGTCCTTTCATCGGGTACAATTGCGTGTATAACTTTGGTTCAAATGCGTATGCGGGTTGTGCTGACGGCGGTGGCGGCATTAATGCTGATCCGCTTTATAACGATCCGGGGGCGTTTGACTATCATTTAGCCGAAGGTTCTTTTTGTATTGATCAGATTACTTCTTCAACAGGCGTATGCGCGGATCTGGATCATCCTGTAGATTCCCCCTGTTTTCGTCCTCAGGGGGCTGGTTATGACATGGGGTGTTATGAATTCGGGACAGGTGCTTCGCCTGCGGATACGGATGGCGACGGGCTGCCGGATACTTTTGAAAATTTGTCTACCTGTCCGTTTGTAAATAATCCTGATTCAGATGGTGATGGTATTCTCGACGGAACGGAAGATGCCAATCAAAACGGGGTCGTTGATCCAGGCGAAACCGATCCCTGTGATCCGGATACGGACAAAGACGGCCTTGATGACGGCGTTGAGGATAGCAACCACAATGGAGTGGTGGATGGCGGCGAAACCGATCCTCGTTTGTC
The DNA here is from genome assembly GCA_029933295.1 of Desulfobacterales bacterium. Taxonomy (GTDB): domain Bacteria; phylum Desulfobacterota; class Desulfobacteria; order Desulfobacterales; family Desulfosalsimonadaceae; genus JAOZOL01. Next base: position 10,031 of record JAOZOL010000069.1, read on the forward strand.
GGATACGGATGGCGACGGATTCCATGACGGTGAAGACACAGCCCCTTTGGATAATAGTGTATATCCAATCCTAACCCCGGGAGCTTACTGGGTGGCCCCGGCGCCTGATTTTCTGGGATTCGGGACCGTATCAGATCCATGGAACTCTTTGCACAGGGCCGTTCATCATATTAATTTGGCTGCCCCGGGCCTTTATACATTGACCCTTGCGGCGGGAACATATCAGCTGACGGTTTCCGGTGGCCATGAACCGGATGAAGTTCTGATGATCACCCAGGACAATCTGACCATTCAGGGCGCAGGGATTGGCATTACCATTATTGATGGAACAGGCTCCAGCATGGAGTGGCTTGATTCATGGGGTGATGGTCTTGATGTCCATAATGCGACCGGTGTGGAAATTTTTGATCTTGAAGTTAGAAATTTTTTCGCCAATGGCATCCACATGGGCGGCGCGGTTGACAGTATTGTTGAAACCTGTAGTTTGCATGATAATGGTAACAGCGGTGTCATGATTGAAGATGATGGTG
>JAOZOL010000070.1 GCA_029933295.1 Desulfobacterales bacterium
TCAGCCTCCGGAGCTGAAGATCGCAGGTTCGAATCCTGCCGGGCGTACCATTTATTCCTTCATAAAAATTCAACTGGAGATAAACCAATGGCAATAAGTCAGGAACTGCTGGACATTCTTGTCTGCCCGAAATGTAAAGGCGAAATATATTTAAATGAGACAAAAGACGGGTTAATTTGCGATGCGTGCAAGTTATTATATGAAATAAGAGACGATATTCCCGTGATGCTGATTGATGAGGCGAAACCGATACAGGAATAGCCCATATTTCCCATGAGCCAACCCAAACCACCGCAACCGGCCAAACTGGTTATTGGAATCTTCACAAACAACAAACGCCTGCTTGGATCTATTGTATCACGCCTGTCAGAACTTTTTGGCGTGATTGAAATAATGAGCCCCGTGATTGGGTTTGATTATACTAATTACTATGAGCCTGAAATGGGGCCCGGCCTTGTCAGGCGGATGATCGCTTTTAAACCGCTCATTGCCCAGGACGCTCTTTCAGCCATAAAACTAAAAACAAACATCATAGAAAACGAATTTTCAAAAAATGCCCGGCGTAACGTAAATATAGATCCCGGTTATCTGGTTCGCGAACGATTTGTTCTTGCCACGGGAAAAAATTTTACCCACCGGATTTATATTGGTAATAACATTTTTGCTGATCTCACCCTTATCTTTCAAAAAGGTGAATTCCGGTCTTTGCCGTGGACATATCCGGATTACAAGGAAAAAAATATGCAAGCGTTCCTCCATCGCGTGAGGAATAAATATATCAAAGACTTAACAGAATTGGAATCTTAACCAATGATAAAAAGCATGACCGCATTTGCAGGATCAGATCTATCAGACGATAAATTTTCAGTAAATATTGAAATCAGAGGATATAACAGCCGTCATCTTGATGTTGCCTTAAGGCTTCATCAACGATATGGCATTTTAGAGGAAAAAATCAGAAAAGCAATCGCTGCCAGCGTAACCCGTGGACGTGTGGAAATAAAAATATCCATCTCGGAATCTGAGGAAACGGCCGGAGCCTTCAGTCTCAACGAATCAATGGCATCCGCATATTATGACGTCCTTGTGAACCTTAAGGAAAAATTTGCATTAAAAAACGACATTCCGCTGGATATTCTGGCGCAAAAAAACGGCATTATTGAAAATGCTGATCAGGAAATAGACGTTGATGAAATCTGGCAGGTCGTTGAAAAATGCGCAAACAACGCCCTTAAGAACTTTGATGACATGAAAACAGCTGAAGGAGATGCGCTTGCCATCGATGTCACGAAGCGTTTGGATTTTATTGAAACCTGTATCCTTGAAATTGAAAAAAAAACCAAAGGTCTGTTAAGCCGTTACCAGGAAAAATTAAAAACACGGATAACCGCGCTAACACAGGGTATAATTGATATTGACCCTGCCCGGACAGCACAGGAAGCGGCATTTATTGCAGACAAAAGCGATATATCCGAAGAAATAGTCAGGGCAAAAAGTCATTTAAAACAATTCCGCCAGTTGATGGCTGAAGCTGCTCCCTCCGGCAGACCCCTTAATTTCCTGCTCCAGGAATTTAACCGGGAGTTCAATACCATGGGAAGCAAAGCCGGAGATGCCGATCTCGCGCACATTATCGTTTCCGCCAAAACAGAACTTGAAAAAATAAGGGAACAAGTGCAGAATATCGAATAAAACAACTCTCAAAGTTGATGGAGAATAAACAATGTCATACATCCTGCTAAACATCGGGTTTGGAAACAGCGTCCTTGCAGATGAGGTCATCGCCATACTTGCGCCCAACTCCTCACCCATAAAACGCCTGCGAGAAGAAGCAAAAGATGAAAAACGACTTCTTGATGCCACCCACGGCCGCAAGACCCGTTCCGTCATTGTTTTGAAAACAAACCATATCGTATTGTCCGCAACTCAGGCAGACACCATCTCCCAAAGATTTAAGGTGCTGAACGAAAAAGAAAACAGCTGAGCCGTTATGTCTGAAAAAACAAATGAGTCTTTTCCCCGGCCTGAGGCAGACTCTCCTGAAAATGGGCGTCTGTTCATTCTCTCCGCCCCGTCCGGTGCCGGCAAAACCACCCTGTGCAAGGCATTGTTGAAACTTTTTCCTAATCTGCGCTATTCCATTTCGCACACGACCCGGCCGCCACGCGAAGGAGAACAACATGGGGCAGACTATTATTTCATTCCCATTGAAGAATTTAAAAAAAACATCAAGCTCAACCTTTGGGCGGAATGGGCGGAGGTTCATGGACACTTCTATGGAACATCGGCAAAATTTATAGAAAGCACACTTGATAAAGGAAGCGACATCCTGCTTGATATTGATGTTCAGGGCGCCAGACAAATCCTTAAAAGATATCCGGACGCTATCACCATATTTATCATGCCGCCGTCAATTGATGAGCTTGAAAAGCGACTGCAAAAGAGAGGAAGCGACAGCCGCCTGACCATTGCAAAAAGACTTAAGGCCGCTGAAGCGGAAATTGCTCAAAAAGATTTTTATACGCACGAAATCATCAATGACAGTTTATCAAAAGCAATTGAACAATTAACAGACATCATCAATCTCCCCCGCAAAAACCGATGAAAACAGAAATACTATACGGAATACATCCGGTCCGTGAAGCATTGAACGCCGGGAGACGAAAATTTTACGAAATATATGTTTGCCGTGAAAAAACAAATAAACGAGTTGATAATCTAATTGAGCTGGCAAAATCAGCCGATATTCCGGTCAGGCATATACACCGGCAGAAGTTGCAATCCATTGCCGGCACTGATACACACCAGGGAGCTGCCGCTAAAGTGTCCCCCTATCCCCTTTTATCACTTTCCGAGATAATCAGCGACCAGGCCGGCGGCGACAATTTTTCGTTTTATCTGTTAATTGACAATATTGTAGACCCTCACAATCTCGGTGCACTGCTGAGAACTGCGCTTTGCGTCGGGATAACCGGTGTTGTCACCCCCAAAGACCGTTGTGCAGAACCGTCACCCACTGTTTCAAAATCATCTGCCGGGGCCCTTGAACATATCAATCTTGCCAGAGTCGTCAACATGGCAACTGCCATCAAAAATTTAAAAAAAAACAATGTCTGGATTATCGGCCTTGACAAAAATGGCGATCGATCGATATATGAAAACGACTTTAACGAAAATATCGCTCTTGTTGTGGGCGGGGAAAAAAGCGGAATCCGACCGTTGATAAAAAAACATTGTGATTTTTTAAGCTTTATTCCGCAAACCGGACAGGTGAGTTCGCTCAATGCTTCTGTGGCGGGCGGTATTGCCATGTATGAGGCATATAGGCAAAGACAAAGAAAGGATAATTAAAAAAATGAATAACCCGGAAATAATCACAAAAAATACAGATGGGACAATAAATGTGCCGGATTATGTTACGATTCCCTTTATCGAAGGTGATGGAATTGGACCTGACATCTGGCGTACTACTAAGATCGTCATTGACGGGGCGGTAGCAGCCGCCTATGAGGGCGCAAAAAAAATCAACTGGCTTGAAATTTATGCCGGTGAAAAAGGCTTTCAAAAGACCGGAGAATGGCTTTCACAAAACGCTCTGGAAAATATTAAAAAATACGTGGTGGCTATCAAAGGCCCCTTGACCACGCCGGTCGGAAAAGGGATCAGAAGCTTAAACGTCGCCATCCGCCAGGAACTGGACCTGTACGCGTGTGTTCGCCCGGTTAAATATATTGAATCCGTCCCAAGCCCCATGAAAGCGCCTGAAAAAATAGACATGGTGATTTTCAGAGAAAACACGGAAGACCTGTATGCAGGCATTGAATGGGAAGCCCGATCCGATGAGGCAAACCAGGTCATCTCTTTTCTAAGTAAAGAAATGAACGCAAAAATTCCTGAAAACGCCGGCATAGGGATTAAGCCCATGAGCGCAAAAAATACCAAACGCCTGGTTATTCGCGCTATTTCATACGCACTGGATAATGGATATAAAAGTGTGACGCTCATGCATAAAGGCAATATTATGAAATTCACGGAAGGGGCGTTCAGAAAATGGGGCTATGAAGTGGCAGAAGAAGAATTTGGCGATGTGACGATTACCGAAACCGATCTCTGGGAAAAATACGACGGAAACCAGCCAAAAGACAAACTTGTTATAAAAGACCGCATCGCGGATATGCTGTTCCAGCAGGTACTCCTGCGCCCGGAAGAATTCGGAGTAATTGCCACGCCGAATTTAAACGGAGATTATATTTCCGATGCCCTGTCAGCACAGGTGGGCGGGCTGGGCATGGCCCCCGGCGCCAATATTGGTGATGATTGTGCCGTATTTGAAGCAACGCACGGAACCGCGCCGAAGTATGCGGGGCTGGACAAGGTCAACCCCAGTTCTTTGATATTATCAGGCGCCATGATGCTTGACTATATGGGTTGGAATAAAGCGGCGGATACCATTCGAAAAAATCTTCAAAAAACCGTTCAGGCAAAAACCGTCACCTATGACCTGGCCCGACAAATAAACGGTGCAACTAAGATTTCCTGCTCCGCATTCGGAAATGCTATTGTTGATAAAATAAATTCATAGAAACAGGATGCTGAGCCGGATAAAAAAAGCTCTTACCGATCCTTTTTTTCCGAATAAATGCCAGGCCTGCGGTCTGTTTTTTCACGCCAGAAAAACAGACAGGGCTGATAAAAGCCTGACCAACAAATCGCATCATGCCCCCATGGAAACAATTTTTAGCCGGGTCATGGTCCCCTTTCTTTGCCCGGACTGCCGTAAAGAATTTTCAGCGATCCAGTCTCCTATCTGTACCCAATGCGGCCGCATGTTTAAAAGCCGCACAGGGACCGATCATCAATGCGAAGACTGTATAAAAAAGAAAAAATACGCCCATTGCATCCGGTCGGCTGGAATTTATGCGGGCCCTTTGATGTCTCTTATCCATGCGTTAAAGTATCACGGCAAATTACAACTCGCACGACCCATGGGAGAATTGCTTTTCTATGCATATCTGAAGTATTATGATATGAACAATATAGATCTGATTATTCCAATCCCCCTGCATATTTCCCGGTTAAAACAAAGGGGATTTAATCAGGCTATGATGTTATTAAAAAAATGGCAGGAACTCATACATGAGACCCATGAAATAAAATCTGAAATTTTCATTGACGATCAAAATCTTTTCCGTTGCAGAAAAACCGTGTCCCAGACCGGACTGGGCAGGAAAAAGAGAAAACAAAATGTAAAAAATGCATTTACGGTAGCAAATCCATCTGAAATTTTAAAAAAGCGGATTCTGCTGATTGATGATGTCTATACCACCGGCGCCACTGCGGAGGAATGTGCTAAAACACTGATTAAAAATGGCGCAGAAACAGTGAGCGTGCTGACACTGGCAAGGACGGGATGATGAATATACCAACCACAATTAAAGCAGGTTTTGTACAATTTGATGTCAAATCAGGTGATATTTCGTCAAATCTGCAATCTGTTGAAAACGGTATCAGGCAGCTCTGCGATAAAGGCGCACAGGTTGCCGTACTCCCGGAATTATGGCCATGCGGATTTGACAACGCAAAAATAGCAGACCATGCAGAAAAGACTCCGGAAATCATCCATACGCTCAGAGAGCTGGCAATCAAAAACCATATGCTCATTGCCGGGTCCATGCCGTCGGAATTTGATGGGCAAATATATAACGTTCTGGTTGTTATTGATAAAGACGGAGCCATCGCAGGAGAATACAGAAAAATACATCTGTTTTCCGCCAATGGCGAAGATATTGTATTTTCTGCGGGTGACCGTGCTGTGGTGTGCAAAACATCGATCGGGCCTGTGGGATTAATGACTTGCTATGACCTCAGGTTTCCCGAACTCTGCAGGGTGCTCGCGCTCTCCGGTGCCCGGCTGATAATCGTATCCGCCCAGTGGCCGGAATCGCGGATCAATCACTGGGATGTCCTGCTTTGCGCAAGAGCCATTGAAAATCAACTCTTTATTGTTGCCGCCAACCGGGTGGGCCGCGATGACCCGCTGGCATTTAACGGGCATTCGCAAATCATATCCCCCGCAGGAGAGATTCTTGTAAAAATCGACGGACAGGCCGGTGAGGGCATTGCAAACTTAAATTTTAACGATATTGATAAATCCCGGAAACAATTTAACTGCTTAAAAGAAAGGGTGCCGGGGGCCTATAAACGCTAATATTTTAAATGATTTTAAATGATTTTAAAACATAAAAACGGACTAAACTTTTTCATATTCTCCAAACTGGCGACTTTTCCTGAAATCCGCCATGGCATTTTTACACGCACATGGTGTGATGGCAGAAAACCCTGTAACAACTTAAATGTCGGGTTAAATGCAGGAGACGATGAAAAACGCGTTAAACAAAACAGAGCGCGCATTGCCGGATGCATGGGCGGATCAGACCTTGTTTTTGCAAACCAGGTCCATGGAACAAACATTCTAATTTTTGATAAAAACAAACCAAGATCCACTCCTCAACCGGACGATCCCTCTCAGCCTGGCAATCCGGCCCTTACCGGGGATGCCATGGTGACAAATATACAGGGAAAATTCATTGCCATTCAACAGGCGGATTGCCAGGCAATTCTGATATATGATCCCCGGAAAAAGGTGATCGCCAACGTGCACGCCGGATGGCGGGGAAACATTAAAAATATAATCGGCAAATGTCTTGAATCCATGCAAAACAACTTCAACTGCGACCCGCAACAAATGGTTGCGGCCATATCACCGTCTCTGGGGCCCTGCTGCAGTGAATTTAAAAATTACAAAACCGAAATTGATAAAAAATACTGGCAATATAAAAATAAATATGATCATTTTAATCTATGGGCGATGACCACCGACCAGCTGCTTGATGTCGGGCTTCAACGCAAAAATATTGAATTGTCCAATATTTGTACAAAGTGTAATGATCACATGTTCTTTTCTTATCGAAAAACAAATCAAACAGGGAGATTTGTTTCTGTTATCGGTTTGAAATAACTGTTAAAATATATTAAACAGACAATAAATATGAAATCTGCCGCAACAAAACATCAGGAAATTGCCGACATTATCTGGAACAAAGAGGAGAAACCGGGCTGCTTTCGGATCGGATTGACGTGCAGCAAAGACTATGCAAACGCCATTCCCGGACAATTTATCACCCTTCACATCCCCGGCAACCTGTCACCATTATTGCGGCGCCCTTTTTCCATTCACCGTCTGATCAAAAAAAGCGGACGCGTCATTGGCATTGAACTTTTATATAAGGTGGTCGGGGGCTTTACGGAAAAACTGGCCAGGATAAACGCCGGAGACCAGTTGGATCTCATAGGCCCCATTGGAAAAGGATTTACGATTTCCAATACAACCCGAAAAGTAGCGTTTGTGGCTGGCGGCATAGGGGTCGCACCCCTGATTTTTCTGGCCGATGCAATGGTAGAAACCGATATAAATCTCTCTGATTCCATCGTATTCCTTGGCGGCAGAACATCCGATGATATTCTGTGTGCATCTGTTTTTACGTCTTTTGCGTTAGATGTCCACACAACCACGGACGACGGCAGCCTGGGTGAAAAAGGAATTGTAACGCAACCGCTGGAAAAATGGCTGGCGTCAAACCGGCCTGATATTATTTATGCATGCGGCCCCATGCCGATGCTCCGCGCGGTTGCCGATATTGCAAAAAAAAACAGTCTGCCATGCGAGGTATCCATTGAAACCATAATGGCATGCGGCATAGGCGCATGTTTAGGCTGTGCAGTTAATAAGAACAAGCAAACAGACACGTATCAGCATGTTTGCATAGACGGGCCGGTCTTTGACGCCTCGGTGATGAAAAATTATCTATGGTCTTGACGATTTGAATACTTACGGAAATGAAAATGACTGACAAAAATTCAGAAAAATACCTGTTAACACAAAAAGTCCGGGCATCCGGCTGAGCGGCCAAGCTAAGTCCGGGGGTCCTGGACAGAATTGTGTCGACACTGAAAATAAACGCAGATCCGCGCCTGATTGTGGGGTTAGAGAATCCCGATGACGCCGGTGTTTATAAATTAACCGATGAAATGGCGTTAATTCAAACCCTTGACTTTTTTACACCCATTGTCGACTCCCCCTATGATTTCGGTGCCATTGCTGCGGCCAATGCTTTAAGTGACGTATATGCCATGGGAGGCAAACCACTGACCATCATGAATATCGTCTGTTTTCCGTCGGATGAACTTCCGGAATCTATTTTGCAGGAAACCCTGGCCGGAGGTCTTGACAAAATCCATGAAGCCGGGGCCATATTGATCGGCGGACACAGTGTGGATGATGCGGAATTCAAATATGGGCTGTCCGTCACCGGAATAATCCATCCTGACCGGGTCTTAACCAATGCCGGTTTACAGACACAGAATCATCTCATATTAACCAAGCCTATCGGTACCGGCATACTGGCAACCGCCATCAAGGGAAAATTGGCAACCGAAAATGCAATAAAAAACCTCATTGCCGTATCATCAGCCTTAAACAAAACCGCCATGGAAATAACGGGTCGATTTAACCCCACTGCTTGCACGGATATTACCGGATTTGGTCTGGCCGGCCATTTAGTAGAAATGGCTGCAGCGTCAAAAAAGAAAATTACCCTTTACGCGGATAATATTCCATTCATTGAGGATGTTTATAATCTTGCCTCCATGGGGATGTTCCCGGCCGGTGCCTATAACAATAAAACTTTCTTTGAACCCCGAACCCGTATTGACCCAAAAATAGATCCTGTTTTAGCGGACCTGATGTTTGATCCCCAGACCTCCGGCGGTCTGATCATATCATTAAAAAAATCAACCTCCCATGACTGTTTAAGCGCCCTTCACGACAACGGCATTGATGCCCGTATTATTGGTGACGTTGAAGGTGATGATCCTTGCGGGCTTGTAAATATATTATAATTTTATATTGACGCCGCCATTTCCATATGATAGGCAAACTCTTTTTACAGGTTTAGCATATTTTGCCGCAGAGGGCGGTTTTATGAAAAAAGAAACCAGGCAGATATTCAGGGAGCTTGCCTATTACAGCAGTCTGGGATTTTCAGTGGCGATTGCAATTTTTTTAGGGCTCTTTATCGGCTTGTTTCTTGATAAATGGCTGGGCACTGCCCCATGGTTTATGTTTATATTCCTCGCACTCGGCATCGCGGCAGCAACACGAAATATTCTGCTTGCCATGAAAAAAATAAAAAATATGTGAAAAAAATGTCGATACAACAACGACTTTTAAAATTTATTGTGCGTGCGAACTGGATACTGCTTGCAATGGCGGGGTTTATCGGATATTTCACAGCGTCTTCAGACTTTACGCTGGGAATTATTGCCGGGGGCCTGATCGTGACCATCAACTTCCACTTGCTGTATCGGACACTGAAAAAATCGCTGACGCCTCCCCAGCTGGCGTCAACAAATGCCGTGCTGATAAAATATTATATACGGTTTATTATCAGCGCCCTGATTATCTTATTGTTAATAGCAGGGGATTATGTAAATCCTCTGGGTCTGATTATTGGATTGTCTATAGTTGTGACGAGTATATTGCTGGCCACACTATACGAAGTTAAAAATAATATTTTCAAGGAGGCGGTCTAAGTGGAACATCCATTTTTATTCTTTGTCAAAATTTTTGAATTTACAGGAAATTTACTTGGCAGCGAGGCCATTGTTCATTTTGCCCATACCTCCCCCCATGTTATTTATTCCTGGGTGGTCATGGCGCTACTTATTATTCTCGGCGCACTTGCCACCAAAGGACTCAGCATGGTCCCCTCAAAAACACAAAATATTTTTGAACTGATTGTATCCGGCATGGAAGAGTTTATGGTGGATATTACCGGCGAAGAAGGCCGCTGGCTGTTCCCGCTGGCCGGAACTATTTTCCTGTATGTATTTATCGGGAACCTGATTGGTCTTGTCCCGGGATTTTTTCCACCAACCGCCAACCTGAACACCACTGTTTCATGTGCGCTGGTTGTGTTTATTTTCACCCACTTTATCGGCATCAAATACCACGGTGCAGCTTACATCAAACATTTTATGGGCCCTGTCTGGTGGATGAGCCCGCTCATTTTCGTTATTGAAATCATTGGTCACTTTGCCAGGATTCTATCCCTGTCTTTCCGTCTTTTCGGCAACATGATGGGACACGAGATCGTTCTGGGAATTCTTTTCGGACTGGCCGGCGCTTTTTTTGCACCACTGCCGATCATGGCCCTGGGTATATTCGTAGCATTTGTCCAGGGTTTTGTTTTCTTCCTGCTGACAGTGATTTATTTCTCAGGTGCCATGGAACACGCTCATTGATCTGTTCCAGCAGGCTGCTTTTTATCAAATAATAAGCTTTTCATGGTAATGAATTACCACTGTATGAGAAAAATAACTTATCAATCATTTCAATCGGTTGCAGATGAGTTATTTGGAAACAATAATATTGCTGAAATTTATGGGAA
>JAOZOL010000385.1 GCA_029933295.1 Desulfobacterales bacterium
TCTATTTTGCCGCTGACCCCTGTTATGCGGAAACCGTTAAAGAGAAAAGTTTTTTCTATCGTCTGACTTCGCGTTATCGCATTTTGTCAACATTTGAAAAGAGTGTTTTTGCGCCGGATAAAGATACAATTATTCTTTCGATATCCGAGGTCCAGAGGGATCTTTTTCAAAAGATTTATCTCACTCCGGCAGCGCGTTTCTGTGATTTGCCGCCCGGAGTTCCGGCTGACCGCCTGCTGCCGTCCGGAAGCCGGGAGCTGGGCGCGGGGCTGCGTCAGGAATTTAAAATCGGTTCTGATGAACTTATGGTTCTGATGATCGGCAGTGGTTTTAAGCGCAAAGGCGTCGATCGGGCTTTAAATGCATTTAAAGCATTGCCGGAAAAACTTTTACAGCAGAGTCGCCTCGTGGTGGTTGGTGATGACCGGCTTGATTATTATCGTAAAATGGCGCAGCGTCTGGATGTTGGTGAACGTGTGATCTTTACCGGCGGCCGTACTGATGTGCCCCGGTTTCTGGCGGCGGCCGATATTTTTCTGCATCCCGCCTATCAGGAGAATACCGGTGGGGTCTTGATTGAAGCTTTGGCCGCCTCATTGCCGGTATTGGTAACTGCGGTTTGCGGATACAGCGTTCACGTTGAGAGGGCTCAGGCCGGACACCTGGTTCCTGAGCCTTTTATCCAGGATAAGTTGGACCGGTTGCTGATGGAAATGCTCCATTCGGCGGGAAAAAGGGCCGAATGGAGCGAAAACGCACGTAAATATGTTGCGAAAACCGATCTTTTCAGTCTGGCTGATCGTGCAGCTGAGAAGATTATGGAAGTAGCTCATAAGAAGATTTGAGCTTATTTAAGGGAATTTGAGGTGCAGTTATAGTCACTAATGGACGTTGGGGAAAACTGCTTGATATGCGTCGGGCGGCAGTTGCTGAAACCCCCTGGTTTTTTGTCTACGGCAGCCTGATGAAGCGTTACGGGAATTTTAACCGTTTTTTACGCCGCAAAACATTGAGTGTCCGGCCGGCTTATTGTCAGGGTTTTCTCTATCACCTGCCGATCGGTTTTCCCGGCCTTATCACGCTTGATGATTGTCAGGATCTGGTGGTCGGTGAGTTGATGAATTTCAAAAATCCGGTCAAGATCATGCGGGCTCTGGATCAGCTTGAGGGTTATCATCCGGATAATCTTAAAAAAAGTCATTACCTCCGGAAAAAACTGCCGGTAATTGTTGAGACTGACCCCGTTAAACAGGAGTTTACAGAATTGGAAGCCTGGGTCTATACTTACCCTTTGGACCACCTCTCTCAGATCCATCAAAAAGAGTATCTGATCTCCTGCGGCAACTGGAAACTGCTGTGCGAACAGCCGCGCAAAAGAAAATCGGGGCGTATCCGGAACCTGTATGAAAAATTAAAAAAGACGCCGGCTCCGGAAAAGGTGCATATCGATCCGGCACTCTGTATGGATGAGGAGATGCATGCGAAATGGAGTATGACCGCAGCCTGTGCCACGTTTTGTAAAAATCCGGGGAAATGCCGGGTCAATCGGAGAAAAATGTGGGAGAGTTTTGCCCTGAATGATGATTAATGATAATTGTTACTGCGGGATAATCTTTTGGATTTGGAAGAGCGTTTCAGTCAGATGCTGGCTGAATGCGTCAATTAATTTACGGTCATAGACAGTCTCCCGGGCAAGTCCAGCCGCCACATTTTTAACAAAAGCAAGCCGGGCCGTATCCGGAAGCGGAAACGGATTTTCCGCCCAGGCCAGCATCTCCGGGATCTGGTGGTTGCAGTTTCTTGCAATTTTGTAGATGTTCTGAAAGCCTTTCAGTGCCATAATTATCATTTGATAGTCACAGTTTTGTTCAGTTCTCTTTTTGAGCCGTAAAAAGGCGTATTCAATTACCTCTTTCTTGGTTCCGCTTAAAAGATTGAGGTGAAGCCGGCGTTTGATGAAGCGATGGAATTCGCGCTCAGCAAAGCGCTTCTCTTTGAATTGGCCTTTATCATCGTATCCTAAATCTCCGCCGAGCAGCAGCAGGCATAAAAAATCATTGAGCTCAGGTTCTATAGTGCCCTGAAATTGCTGTTCAATATTGATGTGGAGGCTGTGTGGCCTGATCTCTTTGATAAACTTAATGCTCTCAAAGATCATCTGGTCGGCAATTGCCGGATCGGTGGTTAGGGGCAGGGTGTAGGTGCGCGGGTAATCTACCCGGACCATTGAATATTCAAAAAAACCCCCGTAACGTGAAAGTGTTAGGAGCCGCCGGCCATGTTCGTGGGTGTCAACATAGCCGCCTAAACGCCAGGTGACATCTTCAAGCTGAAAATTACTGTATAATTCCATATTTAAGAAGGGATCGCTTAAAATAAGCGATTTCGGGTTATCTTTATTGACAGCTTTGCGGCCCAGATTACTGAATTCCATCTCAATCCCGAGCGGAATTTTCCCGGGCCGGGTCGAATCTTTAATCAGGTCGGCTTCGACCTGCATTGCTGATCGGTTGTAGATTTTCTGAGCCAGGGTGAAACTCAGTAAAAGATAGATGAAGTGATGGCGGATAGATTCGGATATTACCTGTTCCGTAAACCTTTCAAGTTCGCTTTCCCAAAGCTTAAGGTTCCGGTTCAACCAGCGCAGGACAACCAGGTTCGCCGGGGTTTCCCAATAGCATGTCGGAGATGCTTTTGGCAGTT
>JAOZOL010000071.1:0-2910 GCA_029933295.1 Desulfobacterales bacterium
GGTATCGCCGCATCGGGTGTCACTGACCGTCTTAATACCGGCAATCACATAACCGACACTACCGGCGGATATTTTCTGCTTTTTAATTCGATTGATCTGAAAAATACCGACCTCTTCGACAATATAAACGGCTTTATTTGACATAAACATAATTTCATCGCCGATATTGATCGTTCCCTGCATAATCCTGATATGCACCACGGTGCCGCGGTACGGGTCATAATGAGAATCAAAAATCAAAGCCTCCAATGGCGCATCCGGATCACCTTCCGGAGGCGGCAGCAATTTTACAATGGCTTCAAGGATATCATCTACGCCGGTGCCTTCTTTTGCCGAACAGAGAATTGCTGTTTCAGGATCAAGGCCAAGATCTTCATCAATCTGGTCGCGAACCATATCAATTTCCGCAGATGGCAGATCGATTTTATTAATAATAGGGATAACTTCCAGATCATGATCCACAGCGAGATATAAATTGGCAATTGTCTGGGCTTCCACCCCCTGGCTGGCATCCACCAGAAGCAATGCGCCCTCGCATGAAGCCAGGGCCCTTGAAACTTCATAGGTAAAATCAACATGACCGGGTGTGTCAATCAGATTCAAATAATATGTCTGCCCGTCTTTGGCTGTGTACGGCAGACATATGGTTTGGCTTTTGATGGTGATGCCCCTTTCCCTCTCGATATCCATATTGTCGAGAATTTGATCCTTGAAATCTCTTTCCGATACAAGATCTGTTGTTTGTATGAGGCGGTCCGAAAGTGTCGATTTTCCGTGATCAATATGGGCAATAATACTGAAATTACGAATATTTTTCATTTTTTCCGGTTCAATGTTGATAAACTAAATAAAAGTACTATACAAACTATGTTAAAAAAATTGACATAACGAATATATCTGTGTTACTTAAATTTAATTAGTTTGTGAGAAGACGGATATTTATCAGGCATTAAAACTCATGTCAACATTTGTGATATAAATTATCACCTACAAAGCAATTTAATTATTATGGGTGAATTATTATTATGACTGCTCAAATTTTAATCGTCGATGATGATCATGCCATCAGAGGTTCCATTCAGGAATTTCTTACAATGTTCGATTACACAATCTACACAGCCAATAACGCTGAAGAAGCGCTGGCTTTACTGAAATCACATCATGTTGATGTCATCATCACCGATATTATAATGAATGGCATGGACGGTCTTGAAATGACACAGATAGTCAAGAAAAACTATGACACTGATGTTATCGTGATTACCGGCTATGTCAGCGACTATTCATACGAAGATGCTATCAACAAAGGCGCTGACGATTTTGTGTTCAAACCGCTGAAATTTGAAGAACTGCTGCTGCGGCTAAAGCGGGTATTAAGAGAACGAAGCCTCACCCAGGAACGAACCCGAATGATCGAAAAATTAAAAGAACTTTCGATCACCGATGATTTGACAAAAATCTTCAATGCCCGGCATTTTTATCAACAGCTTGAAAACGAAGTCAGCCGGTTTAACCGGAATCAGCGCCCTATTTCCCTTCTGCTCATTGACGTGGATCACTTTAAAAATTTTAATGATACATATGGTCACCTTGAAGGCAATATCGCACTCCGCAAAATTGCAAAACTAATCACCGCCTGCTTAAGAACCATGGATACCGCATATCGTTACGGCGGTGAAGAATTCACCGTAATATTGCCGGAAACAACCTGTGATTCGGCACTCATCGTTGCAGAACGGATAAACGAAATCGTAAACGAAGAACTCTTTGATTCAGACTCTGAAAAAAAATTAAGTGTCAGTGTCGGCGTATCTGAATATTTTCCAGGAGAATTGGTGACCGATTTTATCAAAAGAACAGATAAAGCCATGTACATTGCCAAGAATAAAGGGAGAAACCAGATTTATACCCTGACCTCATAAATTGGACATCATAGTTGTTGTATGTGAACTTTTAACAACAAATCCCCTTTCTGCCCGTCCGGCGTCCGCCACCCCATTCCTTTTAACCTTAAAATGGTCCCTTCGCGCGTGCCTGCTGGAATAACAATGTTATAAAAACGATTCGAAAAGCCCCAGGGGATGTTCACCATTTTTTTTGCCCCTGCAACCGCTTCATAGGGTGTAATATGAATCACTTCATATAGATTAAAATCCCGTGCTGGTCCTGACGGCCTTAAAACCTGGAGTCGAGGCGTTTTTTTCCGTTTAAGGGAAGCACTTTTTAATGTCCCTGCAAAACTGGATACCGGTAATATATTAAACAATTTTAAACTGAAAACACCAAAAACAAATCCGCCGATGTGCGCCCACCATGCAATTCCGCTGCTAAATGCATTGCTTGCGGCTGCATTGAACACCTGCAGAACAAACCAGAAGCCAAGAAAAAAAAAGGCGGGGATTTCCACAAACAATGGAATAATTATTATTGGAATTAAAGTTAAAATTTTTGCATTGGGATAAAGGATTAAATATGCTCCCATCACACCGGCAATGGCACCGCTCGCCCCAATGGTCGGAACCGCAGAATTATAGTTGATGAATAAATGACAAAGGCCGGAGATAAGTCCGGAAAGCAGATAAAATATCAGGTAATAAAAAGAACCGAAACGGTCTTCGACATTATCGCCGAAAATATATAATGACCACATGTTACCCAAAAGATGCCAGAACCCGCCATGAATAAACATAAATGAAATCAGGGCAAACAATTGCTGGGCAATTGTAAAATGAGATGCAATATAAGGTACGGAATAACGGGCAGGGACAAGTCCATAAGTATAAACAAATTTTTCTAAACCGGCCCCCATAGACATCTGAAGAAAAAATACAACTACATTGATCGCAATCAACGTTGTGTTGACGACCGGATAATTTTTTGAAGTAACGGTGTCACGAATGGGGATCATCT
>JAOZOL010000071.1:3010-10457 GCA_029933295.1 Desulfobacterales bacterium
AATTTGCATGCTGATATCGACAAACACCGCGGAATGCGTCAGGGAGCCCACGGAAATAATATCAACGCCGACATCTGCAAGACTGCGTAAATTATCTTTGCAGACACGACCGGAAACTTCAATCACGGCGGCTTTATTTATTAATGCAACAGCTGATTTAATCCCATCAAGATCCATATTATCCAGCATAATCACGTCAGCACCCGCATCAACAGCTTGACGCACTTGCTTTAAATCCGACACTTCAACTTCAATTTTAATTAAATGAGATATGCAGTTTCGAGCGTGGCTAACCGCATTTTTAATTCCGCCCAAGGCTTCAATATGGTTGTCCTTGATCAGGACGCCGTCAAATAAACCCATGCGATGATTGTGAGCGCCGCCTGCCCTGACCGCATATTTTTCCAAAATCCGCCAGCCGGGAACGGTCTTTCTGGTATCCACCAGCCGGACATTGGTTTCGCCCAAAATTGAAACATAATTCCGGACATTGGTGGCAATGCCGGACATCCGCTGAAGAAAATTTAATGCGATTCGCTCACCGGTTAACAGTGTTCCCATGGAAGCACTAATTTCTGCGATCACTTCATTGGCGCCCACCCAATCGCCATCATGATATTTTGACAAAAAAACCGTGTCCGGTTCAAACTTTTCAAACACCTGTTTTGCGATGTCAAGACCGGCCACCACAATTGGTTCTTTGGCAATGATTTTTCCATTACCGCTCATATCAGGATTCGGTAGCAGAGCAGTGGTAATATCCCCTGACCCGATATCTTCGGAAATAGCAAGGTTAATGATATCTTCAACCTGTTTGGAAATTAAATGATAAGCGATATTATTCATAGCCTATGTTCGTTCTATGGATTGAATTTTTTCAAGATTAAGTGTCATTTTTTCTTTTTTCTCCACAAGCGCCTGATGCTGATCTTTCACTTTTTCGATCACGGCTGCCGGTGCTTTTCCGACAAACCCCTGATTGTTCAATTTTTTATCAAGCTTTTCAATTTCCGTATCAATTTTTCCAAGTTCTTTTTCCATCCGGCTTATCTCTTTTTTAAAATCAATGACTCCTTCAAGAAAAACGGATACAGCCGCCTGGCCGAGAATCGTCGTGGCCGTTGATTTTGGCTTTTCGCCTGCGGCCTCTATGTTCAATTCATTCAGCCGGGCCAGACTGACAATATAATCCTGATTTTGATTAAACAACTCCCGTATTTTATCGTCATCCGACTGAATAAGGACATTCAGCGATTTGGAGGGGGAGATATTCATTTCACCTCTTATATTACGGATACTGTTAATGACCTCCATAATCAATTCCATCTGCATCACCGCATCGGAATCTGCGGGAATCGATTGCAACATATTTTTATCGGCAGGAAATTTAGCATTCATGATTGATCCGTCTGTTCCCGGTAGTTTGTGCCATATCTCTTCGGTAACAAACGGTATGATCGGATGAAGCAGAACAAGCGTATCTTTAAGAACACGCCACAACACACCGGAAGCTGATTTTTGTTCGATTTCTCCTTTGTTGCCGTATAATGCCGGTTTGATAAATTCAAGATACCAGTCACAGAATTCATGCCAGACAAAATGGTATAATTCATTGGCGGCGTCATTAAATCGATAGGTATTGATGGCATCGGCAACATTTTCTGTGACCGTTTTCAAGCGGGACAAAATCCATTGATCAGGAAGGGAAAGCGCGGAAAAATCAGATGCGGCATGCTCGTCTTTAAGATGCATGAGTGCAAACCGGGCTGCATTCCATAATTTATTGATAAAATTTCGATATCCTTCAATACGTTTCTCGGAAAGCTTGATATCTCTTCCCTGTGCGGCAAACGCAGCTAAAGTAAATCGCAGGGCATCTGTCCCGTATTTATCAATGATAACCTTGGGATCAATCACGTTTCCCGTGGATTTGCTCATCTTTTTCCCTTTTTCGTCCCGAACCAGCGCATGCACATAAACATCACCAAAGGGTACTTCTTTCATAAAATGAAGTCCCATCATCATCATTCGTGCCACCCAGAAAAAAAGAATATCAAACCCGGTCACGAGCACCGATGTGGGATAAAATGCCTTTAACAAGGGGGTGTCATCGGGCCAGCCCATTGTTGAAAATGGCCAGAGGGCCGAGCTGAACCAGGTGTCTAAAACATCCTGGTCCTGAACAAGGGTGGTGCTTTTACAAGACGGACAACATTCGGGCGTATCTGTTGCCACGATAATTTTACCGCATTCACTGCAGGTCCAGGCCGGAATCTGATGGCCCCACCAAATCTGACGAGAGATACACCAGTCACGGATATTTTCCATCCATTTAAAATAATCATTGGCCCATTTTTCAGGAACAATCTTTGTTTGCCCCGCCTTTACGGCCTCTATCGCCTTTTCGGCCAACGGTCCGGTTTTTATAAACCATTGTTTTGAAAGGCTTGGTTCAACCACCGTATGACAACGATAGCAATGACCAACACCATGCTGGTACGATTCAATTTTTATCAGCAATCCTTGTGATTCAAGATCCTCAACGATCGCCTTTCTGCAATCAAACCGGTCAAGGCCTTTATATTTTCCGGCCTCATCAGTCATTTTCCCATCATCACCAATAACCTTCATGCTGGGAAGATTATGAATACGTCCGATTTCAAAGTCATTCGGATCATGGGCAGGGGTGACCTTTAATGCGCCGGTGCCAAATTTAACATCCACATAGGTATCTAAAATAATCGGAATTGTTCGGCCGGTAAGGGGCAGGACAACTTCCTTGCCGCTTATCCCCTTATAGCGCTCATCATCCGGATGGACTGCCACCGCCGTATCCCCGAGCATTGTTTCAGGCCTTGTCGTGGCAACCACAGGCCCGCCTTCACCATCTGCCATAGGATACCGGATATGATAAATATGGCCTTCAAGGTCCTCGTGCTCGACTTCCAGATCCGCCAGGGCGGTCATGCAACGGGGGCACCAGTTGATAATGTAATTGCCCCTGTAAATTAACCCTTCTTCATATAATGCAACAAACACTTTTTTTACAGCGCGTGACAGGCCGTCATCCATTGTAAACCGTTCCCGCTGCCAGTCACATGAGGCCCCGAGACGCTTTAACTGATCGATGATTGCACTTCCATATGTCTTGCGCCATTCCCAAACTTTTTCGATAAACTTTTCCCTGCCCAGCTGATGACGGTCTATTCCCTGGGAAGTTAAATCTCTTTCCACCACATTCTGGGTTGCGATACCGGCATGATCGGTGCCGGGCATCCATAATACATTTTCGCCGCACAGCCTGTGATACCGGCATAAAATATCCTGCAACGTAATATTAAGAGAATGACCCATATGCAGAACTCCGGTGACATTCGGCGGAGGAATAACAATAGAATAGGTTTTATTCTCATTTTTTTCCGATGCGGCAAACAGGCCGTTTGTTTCCCAGTACGAGTACCAGTGCGCCTCTACCTCGTGGGGCTCATATCCTTTACTAAGCGTCGAATCCATTCGTATGTCCTTGGTTTCAATTCAATTTAAGCTGTAAGTTTAACAGAATCGTGTATCCAGATGGCCAAGTTAAAAGTTCCATATACAAGGCGTAGTGATTTTTCAGACAAGAAATTATACATGTAGTATATTGAATGGCTGAAAAATTGCTGCAACGCAGTAGATGGGACTTTTAATGACGCCATCAAGTTTAAATCAAAAAAAGGGGGTTTGATGTCAACCCCCCATTCTTGGTGCAATCTTTGAAAAGTCCCGAAATAATGATCCGGGTCCGGCTTTGTTCGTCTATTTTTTCAAAACACCGATCAAGTATTCCTTAAACCGGTCAATCTCGTTTGACACTTTGGTTGCAATAACCTTATCAAGCAAATAATTAATTTTTTCTGAATACATTTTTTTAACAACTCGTTCCAGGGCCGCTTCCACATCACTTTCAGAAACAACAACTTCATCGAGGATTATTTCCTCTTTAGTTCCAGGGCTGGTCGGGTCTGAAGCCATGAAATCGCTAATTTCTTCTGTTCCCTTTTCAGCTTCTGGTTCAGAATAATCGTCAAGTTCTTTTGAAATATCATTTTTAAGTGATTCCATCTCTAAATCAACTGAATCGTTGTGATCATCTATTTTTGATGCAATAGTTTTGAGAGCCTCCACCGTCTGATCAAATTTATCTATTTCAACTTCAGTTTCAGAAAGATCCAGATTCTCTTCGTCATCCCGCATAACTTCACGGACAGCCCCGGCAAAACCGTTTAATGCCTCGCCGATCACTTCTTCAGTCAACTCGACAATGGCAGCATCTTCGGGAGTGATCCCAATTGCAATATCAGAAAGCTCAATAACATCTGAATCTGCCCCGTCAGCTTCATCCATCTTCGCCTCTTCAGAAGGCTTTATATCTTCATCGCCAAGACCGGCTTCTTGATTTTCAATCATTTTGCGCCCCCGAGCCCGGAAAAAAATTGATTGTTTTGGATATTAATAATTATCAATATTTTAAAGGTTTTCTGTATCACACGGTGTAAATGGTGTCAAGAAAATTGCTTGTTTAAAAAACTTGACTGGAAATCTTCTTATAACTGTATATAATAACCATCAATTGACAATTTCGTAAAAATACGCAATCAAAAACATTCAATCATCCTGCATATGCCATGAAAAGATTTTTTATCCACCCTGATGAAATTACAAAACCCTTTCCGGAAATTTTTGGACAGGATGCGCAGCATATCATAAAAGTGCTGCGATTAAGCAAAGGGGACCATATTGTTCTTCTGGATGGCAGCGGTCTTGAATATGAGGCAAAAATCGTCCGTTTTTCACCCGACCGTGTTTATGTGTCCATTATTGCCAAACTAATAAACGACACTGAACCACCTGTTCGGATAATCGTCGGTCAGGGATATTTAAAAGACAAAAAAATGGATCTGCTGGTCAGACATTTAACGGAGATAGGCATTTTCCGATGGATTCCGGTTGTCACCGAACGGTCAATACCGCAGCCGGATAATAAAAGAATGCTTTCAAGAGCCCAGCGATGGAAGACAATTGCCAATGAAGCTGTGAAACAATGCAAACGATCAATTCCGCCAAATATCGATGCACCGTTGTCGTTTCATAAGGCAGTTGAGCAAAGCAACTCAGCTGATTTGAAAATTATATTTTTTGAAAATGAAACGATTCCGATAAAAAGATCAGTGGTTCCCGAAGGACAAACCCCATCTGAGATTATGATTATGCTGGGCCCCGAGGGCGGCTTTAGTCAAAAAGAGGTTGAGTTTGCTAAAGCCTCCGGGTTTATTACCGCATCGCTCGGCCCCCGAATTTTAAAGGCTGAAACCGCCTCAATCTCCGCTTGCACAATTGTTCAATACCTATTTGGGGATATGGGTTAAAAAACCCTTGACAGGGAAAGCGCATTTTCATAATACATCAAATAATTTCATGCCGAGGTAGCTCAGTCGGTAGAGCAGGTGACTGAAAATCCCCGTGTCGGTGGTTCGATTCCGCCCCTCGGCACCATAGTTACAATAGTTTAAGGCGATTATGACAATAATCGCCTTTTCTATTTTAATTGATCACAACTGTTAATCACCACCGGCAAAAATTTTTTCTTCAAAATCTTCAATTAATTTTTTATTCGCCGTTGATCGCTGGAGCGCATAAAGTAATTCAGAATCCCGCCTGCCGAATACTTTTTTAAATCTGACGCCAATTTCATTAAGATCGGAAAATTCAATCCGGATTCTTTCTAAAATCTCAAGTTTAATTTTTATACAATCACTATTATACAGAAAACTTTTTCCATCTTTATCACATTTTCGAATCGGTGTCAGAATCCCGATTTTCGTCCACCTCCGGATTTTAGCCGCATTTAGATCAAACTGTTTTGCAATTTCCTGAACGGTTATCAGGGTTCCCATCTTTGCACCTGAAAAAATATTTTATAAAAAATAATGGCGTCGTAAAAAACTTTTCATGGTAATGAATTACCACTGTATAAAAAAAATAACTTCTTAATCATTTCAAACGATTATGAACGAATTATTTGGAAGACAAGAATTTCTTAAAAAAACGCTGATAATCGTTGAAATAAAATAAAAAAACTTG
This sequence comes from Desulfobacterales bacterium, assembly GCA_029933295.1. GTDB lineage: Bacteria > Desulfobacterota > Desulfobacteria > Desulfobacterales > Desulfosalsimonadaceae > JAOZOL01. The sequence goes on from JAOZOL010000071.1 coordinate 9,134, forward strand.
ATTTTGAGAACAGGTAGAGGAGCGTGAGAAGTATAATGTATTCTTACATAATATACCTTTATATTAAAATCAAGAAAATAATGTTAAATTGTAAATTTTATATTTAATAATGTTCACTATTATACGTTATTATCTATCAATCTCTCCCACCCCCTGCCATCCCCTGCCGGTGTTTGTGTTAAAATTTTTCAGCATATATATATAAACCATGGGGATCGATAATTGTCATATTTCTTTTCGTCCTTTTTACAGAGGACACCATTTGTCAGACAATTGAACAACATTTGTTAAGCCTGTATTCATCATCTGCTTTAAAGCAATTTATTTCAGTTCCGCTGTCAACGCCGGATATCCAAAGCATAACAAATGTTCAACCATTGAACATCAACGGTAAGCATAAAGCATACATACTCAGGAGGTCATTATTATGGATGATTTAATTAGCAAGCAGGATATTGAAAAAATAACAAATATAGGCCGGTCACAATTCAAGGCATTCAGAAGGCGGGGACTTATCGACGGCCATATCAAAAAAACAGCAATTGTAAAACGTGATGAAGAAAAATCTATAAAAAAAGGCAGAGATTATTTTACGCCGGCCGGTTTTCAGTACTTTTATCCCCGCAGTGTATTAGCCCAGATTTCCTGGATAATGGATCAGCAGAAAAAGGGGAGAAATCTTGAAGAAATTCATAAGGCATTTATCCGGAAAAAAATCAAAGAAGAAGAGGACCTGAAAAATCGGGCCGGCGAATATGAAAAAATTATCACGATTCCAAATGACCCTGATGGAAAAAACAGTTTAAAGAAAAAACTGATCAAAAATGCGGTTATGGATTTAACAACGAATATTAAACAGGACAATCCTGATCGTGACATCAAAACACTGGTGTTTGTTGTTGAACTGCTTGGACATCAGAATGAATATACGGCAGATCCGGGCTTTAGCAGGTCGGTACTCGTAAAATTAGATGCTGACAATTCAATTTTTTAAAAAATAAAATACCCGCAATGATCAATAAACTTCAATTAATTCTATGTTTTCTGGTGATCCTGTATCTGATGTCCAGCCTTGTTTATGACATCAAAACCTATCAGAAAATACAGTCTGCAAGGATGATTGAACTAAAACGGGAAGTTGAAACAAAACACGTTGTTTGCTCACGCCTGGACGCTCTCCTCCGGTTAATGGAAACTGAAACCATCTATATAAAAAACAAAGAGAGACTGACAAACTTAAAGCATAACTTACGACTTTAACTGTAACAATTTAATAAATTACATAATAACAATATTATGAAACTTGATAAATTTAATAATACAC
>JAOZOL010000386.1 GCA_029933295.1 Desulfobacterales bacterium
GCCTGCGCAGGAATGACAACATCAAGGTAATAACCGTAAACTGGCAACCGTCAACCCGATAAACATGCCTCACCAATATGCCGGTTTTGTTTAGGGCTCACGAAAAAATAAATTTACATTTTCAGACAAGGGCTCCTCCTCACGGGAAAAATCGTTCCCATAAATAATACGGCTCATACCATTCTGCAATTTGCGGGTGATGATTTAACAGGTTTTCCAGAAGTGTGGTACCTGATCGGGGTGAGCCGAAAATAAATACGCAATTATGTTTTTCAGTCATAAAGAGAATGTTGAATAGAATCAATAAAGCAGCTAAAATCCGGCCCCGGACTGGGATGCGGGTCTTTTTCTGTTTCTGCGGCCGTGGTAAAAGTAAAGGAATAGGTCATTTCACCGGCACTGGCGGCACTGGCAGAATCGTTTTCATTTATCTGTTCTTTTGGAACATATTTAATAGATGCTTTGTATTCAGAGTCAAGCTCCAATGTTTCTTTGTTGTTTAATCGGGTGAAAACAGCCGATATGTTATAGCCGGCCTTATTGTAGCGATTCCAGTCTAACTTCGTCGTTCCTTCAATCGTTTCATTGGCGCCTTCATCATTGATTTTTTGCAATGTAAAAGAGTCTGTTATTATTTGAGACGCTTCGATATCCGGTGAAAAATTTATTCTGAATTCATTTGTGTTAATATCAACATCCTGGTCATTGCTCTCAGGACTGCATGATATGATATCCGATATGACAATATCTTCCGTAACTCCCCAATGCTCGGGGTTTTTATGAAACATGGGCCAACTGCTGTCCGCCAGGGTCATATTGCCGGGGTTTATTGCGTACAAACAATTATCTCTGGAACCAAAATAAATTGTACCGTTGCTGTCAATGGTGGGCGAAGAATAAAGGATATCATCACCGGTTTGAAAAACCCAGTCATTCCGATTGGGATCTTCAAATTCAGGGGATTGCAATGCATAAAAAAATCCATCTTTGGCGCCAACATATATCACCGGATCTTTTGAGTCCACAATCCCAATTGCCGGCGAAGAATTGATGTCCATGGGGGGAGAAGTTCTTACCGACCAGTTCATGAGGGTTCCGGTTTCATTAATGGAATATAAATATCCGTCCCATGACCCGATATAAACGTCGCCCTCCGGTCCGATGGCCGGGGAAGAGTAAAAACCGGTGCCGCCCACCATGTCCCAGCTTTTTGACCCATCTACATTTAAACAAAATAATTTAAAGTTGTATTCTTCGGCATCTCCGGTTTTGCATTCACCCACAAAAATTTTGCCGTCAGCACCAACTGCCGGTGATCCATAGACTTCCGCATTGGTTTTAAACGTCCATTTCAGCGTGCCGTTATTTGCGGCAAAGGCATAGACGTGATTGTCAAGAGAACCGACATAGACGACCGGCTCAATGCCGTCAAAACCGATTGCCGGCGAAGATATAATTTTATCTCCGGTTTTATATCTCCATTTGTAGGTTCCGCTGGTGGCATTCACCGCATAAATATAATTATTGCTTGATCCGATATAAATTATTCGGCCGTCGGAGCTTATTGCCGGTGAAGAAAAGATAAAGTCTCCTATATTAAACGCCCATTTTTTTACCCCGCTGGGCTTTACAGCATAGAGGTTGCCATCTATTGACCCGAAATATATGGTCCCATCCGGACCAACCGCCGGTGCAGACCGGACTTCACCGTTTGTCATAAAACGCCATATTTCCTGACCGGTATCCGGATTTATTGCATATAGATTCCTATCGTCGGAACCGATATAAACGGTGCCGTCAATGCCAATGGCGGGGGAAGAATCAATATCGCCCTGGGTTTTAAACTTCCATTTTGCGACAATTAATTTTGCTGGTTTTGATTCGCTGATAATACCGATTGATTTTACAATAGAACAAGATGGTTTAAAGTATCCGGCTTCATATGTGTGGGTAAAAGTATGGGAATACAGGGTCGAATCGACTGTTTCAGTGGGGGAACCGTCGGCAAAATCGATGGTGTAACTTGTGGGATAGGATGTGCCAGTTTTTATGTTACAAATTAATTTGACCTCAAGCGGAGCGACTCCGGATGAGGGCTTCGGGATAACGGTGACCGTCGCAGCAAAAAGAATTTTACTCCAAAGACTTAAAAAAACAAGAATAAATAAACAAATCAGCGCAGGTTTCAATCGGAAAGATGCGTTTATCATAATGACTGTAATCCCTATAAAAAGTCACGGTTAAATGTAATTTTATTTCTTGGTTATCCACTTCGCTCAAGTTGAGAATAAAAACGAAGCTACCTGATATTCTTAAGTCCGTCATTCCGGGCAAAGGAGCAAAGCGACCGCGACCCGGAATCCAGAAAAAGTTGATAACTTGAGTGAACCGGATAACCAGATTTTATTTTTTATAACTTTTTAAAAATAATATATAATTTTTAAATAGTCAAAGAAAAATGGAATCCCCTCATTGCCGGGCAAGAAATACTTCCTGTGCAGCAGAAGTTATTTCCTGATACAAAAGCGCGGTGTCCCGTAGTTTCTCGCGAGCTTAGCTCTCTATGTTGTCCTATATTATTGTAATATCAGTATTTTTACCTGTGGCCATAGCGGGTTTACGGTTGACGGTGAATCAAAAAATATCGTAAGTTCTCAATAAATCCGCGCAATAACTCCTGGATTC
>JAOZOL010000072.1:0-7259 GCA_029933295.1 Desulfobacterales bacterium
GCGTCCCCAAGGGGATTCGAACCCCTGTCGCCGGCGTGAAAGGCCGGTGTCCTGGGCCAGGCTAGACGATGGGGACGCACATGGTGGGTCGTGCGCGGCTCGAACGCGCGACTCTCTGCTTAAAAGGCAGATACTCTACCGACTGAGTTAACGACCCATACAATTATTAACTGCAATGAAAGCTAAAGGCTTCCGCCACAGTGAATATATAAAAGTATTTTTTATTATACGCTCATTTAATTTATGTCAATAAAAAAAATATCCCAAATCCTTACTTTTTTCAAGAAATATAAATTATTTTCTCCGGAATTCAGGGCAAAAAAAATATCCTTTTAATCCATTATTTTATGAAATATTTTCCCGCGCAGTCTGCTTTTTAAGCGGGTGTACCGCTTCTGCGTTTTATTATTTTTTACCGCAATGGCCAGTGCTTTTGGGGTTCCCACCAGAACCACAAGACGCCGCCCACGGGTAATGGCGGTATAAATCAGATTGCGCTGCAACAGCATATAATGCTGGGTCAATACAGGAACAATAACAGCAGGATATTCAGAGCCCTGGGATTTATGGACAGATACCGCATATGCCAGCACCATCTCATCTAATTCATTAAAATCATATAAAATCCGCCTGTCGTCAAAATCAATTGTTAATTCCCGGGTTTCCCGGTTCACATTTAATACCCTGCCGATATCGCCGTTAAACACATTTTTATCATAATTGTTCCGGATCTGCATCACCTTGTCATGGACATGGAAGGTGGTATTTCCAAAATTAATACCGTCTTTGCCTGAATTTAAACGTTTTTGAAGCGCGATGTTTAAATTGGCGGTTCCGATGATCCCTTTGTGCATGGGAGAAAGAACCTGAATGTCATCAATCGGGTCGAATTTGAATTTTTCAGGTATACGCTTTGCGGCAAGTTCAAGGATAATATCAAGCACCCGTTGAGGCTCTTCCTGATTGATAAAATAAAAATCCGTATCCGTATCGTCTTCACCCCCAATGGCCGGCAGGTATCCGTTATTGATCTGGTGTGCGTTCACAATAATCCGGCTTTCACCTGCCTGACGAAAAATTTCGTTTAACCGGACAACAGGCACTGTATTTGACGCGATAATATCATTTAAAACATTCCCGGCCCCCACGGACGGGAGCTGATTCACGTCACCCACCAGAATGAGCGTGGCCTCAGGCGGTATTGCCTTTAACAGGTGATGCATGAGCGTGGTGTCGATCATGGACGCCTCGTCAACAATCAGCAGGTCGCAATCCAATGGATTTTTTTCATTTTTTTGAAAACCGCCGCCGCGAAAGCTATATGAAAGCATCCGATGAATCGTACTGGCGGGGTGCCCTGTTGTATCACTCATCTGCTTTGCCGCACGACCGGTGGGCGCTGCCAGAAGAATATTTAAATGCAGTTTATGAAAAATTTTCAACACCGCCTGAATAATGGTTGTTTTTCCGGTCCCCGGGCCACCGGTGATTACCATCACCTTGCTGTCCGCAGCGCATTGTATTGCCTTTGCCTGTTTTTCCGCCAGAATAAAATCAAGTTGATCCTGCACCCACGTTACGGCCCGGTTTGGATCAATTTGGCGGATTGCCTTAGGAGTCTTTGTCAACCGCCTGAGATAATATGAAATACCGGTCTCGCAAACATGGTACCGGATCAGATATACCCCGCTCTCATCATCAGAATCGATGGGAGCATTGATATCTTTGCTTTCGATAATAATTTTTTTCTCTGAAGCAATATGCGCCAATGCGCCGGCAACCACTTCTGAGCCCACCTCAAGGATGCGGCTACATTTTTCGATTAATGCAGGAGCGGGATAATAGACATGCCCTTCATCGGATAACTCATCAAGAACATAGAGAATACCAGCCCGGATGCGCAGGGGCGAATCATTTGTAAAACCGAGTTTAGCAGCGATTTTGTCTGCTGTCTTAAACCCTATGCCGAAAATGTCCGTGGCCAATTGATAAGGATTTTGGGTTACCACATCAATTGACTGGTCACCATATTTTTTAAATATTTTTGTGGCATAACCGGTACTGACCCCATGGGACTGGAGGAACATCATCACGGTCCGGATCTCCTTTTGATCATCCCAGGCCGCCTTGATCATTGCTATACGTTTTTCACCAATCCCGTCGATCTCAGCCAGTTTTTTTATATTATTTTCAATGATATCCAGCGTTTTTCTGCCAAACCGGCGGACAATACGGTCAGCCATCACCGGGCCGATCCCCTTAATCAAACCGGAACCCAGATACTTTTTTATCCCATAAACCGTTGACGGCACGGTGGTTCGGTATTCTTCAACTTCAAACTGTTCTCCGTATTTTGAGTGAAGCTTCCAACGACCCTGCATTTCCATGATCTCGCCAGGCATGGGTTCTATCAGATTTCCGACAACAGTCACCACCCTCCGCTCACCCCGCACCTTCACCCGGGCAATGGTATAGCCGTTTTCAGGATTGGTATATGTGATTCGCTCGATCTGGCCGGTTAAGTCCACGCGCATAGAATTAACTCAGGTATAAAGGTTAAGATTAAGGTTAAGGTTAAGGTTAGAAGTCCGGCACTCAATCCGTCCGGAGGAATATTTTTGGCCGATGCCGGTTCCATCGGAGGGATTGAGTGCCGGAGAAGGCTGAAATTCACCGACGCCTGATTTTTTGTGATATTAAGGGAACTTTTTTGAATGTCGAATATCGAACAAGGAATAATGAATGTCGAAGGAATGCAGAGAGTTTGACTTTGAAGAACGACTAATCGACTTTGCTGCACGTATTACCGGAATCCAGGAATTATTGAGAAGTTACGTAATTTTTCTATAAATCCAAGCAATAACTTCTGATTTCCAGATCATCAGCTATCCGGCTACCTTCTCCTTGGCCAGTTCAAAATACATGGAATCAGGATAATCAGATACAATACGATTAAACGCCTCTTTCATCAATTTTACTTTCCCAAGACTTTCGTAAATCCGGCCAAGGTTAAAAAATGCCTGGTCTTTCATCACCGCATCCTTATCTGATGCGATTTTTTCAAAATACGTTACAGCCTTATCAAAATCTTTCTTCCCTTCATATGAATAGGCCAGACCGTTTAAAATCAAGCTCTTAAATTCCGTTTTATCTCCCAATTCAACCAGCGCCTGATTGTATGCCTTGATCGCTTCATCATAATTTTTCGTCAAATAGCATAAATCAGCATAATGCATCAATGCGACTTTGCCGGACCCGGTTTTGCCGTGTTTATCGACAATTTCCTTAAAATTTTTCTTAACACTCTCATATTCAGCAACCGTTGGTGCTTTAGGATTCATTATCTTTGGATCTCTATACAAAATCGAAGAATAATGTGAAAGGGCCTTGCCGAGCATGACCGCAGCCCTGTCGTCGGCTTTATTTTTAAAATATATTACCCCATAGACCGCAATCACCAAAATTAATAATGTGGTAACGGCTGCTACAATCTGTTTTTGATACTGTTTCCCAAATTCCATTGCCTGGCCGACAAAGACCAAAAACGGATCCGGCTCTTCAAGCAATTCTTTACGGGATTTTTCTTCTGCCATTTTTTTCTCCATTATGTTTTAATTTTTTAATCCGGTGCCACCCATCTTCCGGAATATCGGCACCGACAACCCGGCACACCTCATATCCGCAGGCAGACGCAATGGCACCGCTTTTTTCAAATGAATACCCGCTGACCAGTCCGAATAAAAATCCGGAAGCCCAAAGGTCGCCGGCGCCGGTGGTATCCACGACACCGCCTGATCCCATGGGGTCAATTTTTATTTTTTTGTCCTGATGGGCAATTATACTGCCGTGGGGGCCCAGCTTCAGAACGGCGATATCAACATTTTCAGATAAAACTTCCAGAGCTTTATCTTCATCCGTGTATCCGGTATATGCCCGGGCTTCGTCCTCATTTGCAAGCAGAATATCCACCGATTCTTTGATTATATCCGGCAAAATATCTTTAGATTCCTCCACCACATTAAAACTGGCCAGATCCAGGCTGACCTGCGCACCCGCATCTTTTGCCGATTTTAACACTGCTTTCATTAACTCCCGGTTAAACAGCAGGTATCCTTCTATGTGAACAACAGCCGCATCCTTAAAACAATCGGTGGTGACTTCATCCGGCTGCATTTCGGCCGATGCGCCGAGACAGGTAAACATGGAACGCTGGGCATCAGGTGTTATCAGGGAAAGAACCCGACCGGTGGGCGTTGTTGAGGAAAAAAGAAAAGGTTTTACATTGTTTTTTTTCAAGTCCTGATTAAAAAATTCCCCGAGTTCATCATTGCCCAGTTTTCCGACAAATTTTGCATCGCCCCCAAGCTTTCCCACACCGATCGCTGTATTGCATGCCGAACCGCCCGGTACAATGGCCGGGGAATTTTGAATTTGCTCAATAAGCCGGTCAATATAATCCTGGTCCACAAGGGTCATTCCGCCTTTTTCAACGCCCAGTTTTTTAATAAATTCATCCGAAGCGTTTGCCAGCATATCCACCAGTGCCGACCCCACACCGACAACCGTTCTGACGTTATTTTTCAAGTTTAATACACCCATATTTCCCTTCCGCCTTCTCCGGCACTCAATCCTTTTGACGAATTAAGCAACGGCCTGGGACATCCCCTGTGCAGGTTGAGTGCCGGACTTCAACCTTCAACCTTCTACCCCTACCACACCAGATTTTTATGTATCCATCCGGTATCGCCGTCCACATGCCGAATGTGAATCCAGTCTCCCTTTCGTTCAATCACCTTAAACGGAACCCCCTTGACCGCCTTGAAAACAACATCATAATTTGTTCCAGGCCCGGAGCGCACATTGCATCTTTCATCTCTCGGTTTGGTGATCACCGTGTCCATCTTCACAAGCAGATCTTTGTGGATCCATCCGATTGACCCCTCATAATCTTTAATATAGTACCATGATCCGGTTTTATCTTTATCAAGAATCTTTAAAGGCGTATATTGTTCCACCTGCCACAGCATTTCATATTTGGTACCCGGACCGGATCGGATATTCGCAACCGATGCTTTTATCGCAAGCTTCTTTGCCCAAACCGTATTGATGGAAAACAAAACAAAAAAGAATGCAAAAACAAAAAGTAAAATCCCAAATTTTCTATTTCGTTCCCGTACCCGAAAAATCATGCAATCACCTCAATGATTAAAAATGTTACGCGGCCATTAAATGCGTGACCGCCTGTTCAAGTCCGTCTACGGACAATTCGTACATTGGAAAAATCTGGCTGATGGCGTTAATCGAGCGGGTATACGGCCACATACGATCTGAAACCGGGTTTAGCCATACGTTATGCGGAAATGTATCTGCAAGGAATTTCAATCGTTCGATACTCGCAAATCCGCTCCGTTCATGCACATAGATGGACCCGTCCCTTGCCATAAGTTCATAGGGTGCCATGCTGGCATCTCCTACAAGAACAAGCCGGGTTTCCGGATCATTACGGACAAATTCTTCAACCCGCTTGGGCTTCTTATACCGTGACGCGTCTTCCCAGACAGTATCATAAATCGTGTTGTGAAAAAAATATGTTTTTAAATCCTTAAACTCTGATCTGGCGTAATCAAATAATGTCTGAACCACATGCACATAAGGATCCATGGACCATCCCCCGTTATCAATGGCAAGGATGACCTTTAAGCGGTCCTTTAGCCGCCTGTCAAATACAATTTCAATTTCCCCGGCGTTTTTCATGGTCTGATAAATGGTGTCATCAATATTTACCTGGTCCTTCGGGCCTGAGGGAACCATATTCCTGAGCTGTTTCAACGCTTCGCCCATTAATGCCTGGGTCAGTGGGCCGGATCGGGAATAATCCTTATAACGCCGCTCGTTGGCAACTTTGACGGCGGATTTATTCTGCGATGCTCCTCCAATCCGAAGTCCTCCCGGATGATAGCCGGAATGACCCACCGGCGACGTGCCACCGGTTCCGATCCACTTATTCCCGCCGTCATGACGCTCGGTCTGATCTTTTAACCGTTTTTTGAAATAATCAAGCAATTCTTCAGGAGAAAGATTTTTTATTTCTGACTCATCAATACCGAGGGCATCGGCAAGTTCTTTTGGATTCTTGAGCCATTCTTCCAGCAGCGCCCTTGCGATGCTGTCTAGTTCCAGGCCTTCAATATCCGGCATTTCCGCGCCTTCAAAATAATGTGCAAATATCTGATCATACAGATCAAAATACCGCTCACTTTTTACCAGAATAGACCTCGACGCCGTGTAAAAGTCCCCAAGGGAGCTGATCAGCCCTTTGCCCAGGGCCTTTTGAAGGGTTAAAAAGGATGTGGGGGAGACAGGAATACCCGCATCCTTTAATTTATAAAAAAACTCAATAAACATTAAAATATCTTCCGCCGATTGGTATAATTATTGGCGGCAACATAGTCCTGGCTCTTTTTGAACAAGATACCCAGGTAGGGGACATCCCCTTTTACCAGCTGCTTTGCCTTAAAATCCGGGTCCGCTTCAAGAGCCCGTATCCAGTTTATGAGCTCCCGGGTGGCTGGTTTCTTTTCAACCATATCGATTTCCCTTAATTTATAGAATGTTGCGATTGAATTTTCCATCAAATCCGGCGCCAGATTCGGAAAATGAACGTTAATTATTTTTCGCATCATTTTCGGATCCGGAAATGCAATATGGTGAAAATTACATCGGCCTAAAAAGGGATCGGACAGGTCCTTTTTGGCATTTGAGGTAATAATGATCACCGGCCGGTGGATTGCCTGGACGGTTTTATCAATCTCTATGATATCAAAAGCCATCTGATCAAGGACATCCAGCATATCATCCTGAAAATCGGTATCAGCCTTATCAATCTCATCGATTAACAGGACGGTCCGGGTATCGGAGACAAATGCCTGACCGATCTTCCCCATTTTAATATAATCTTCAATGCGGCTGACATCCCTGGACGAATCACCAAACCGGCTGTCGTTTAACCGGGTCAGGGTATCATACTGATACAGGGCTTCCACCAGCTTCATGCTCGATTTTACATTTAATACAATCAGCGGCATGCGCAGAGATTCGGCAATGGCATAAGCCAGCATTGTTTTTCCCGTTCCCGGCTCCCCTTTTAACAGCAGAGGCATTTCAAGGGCCATGGTAATATTGACAATTTTTGCCAGTTCATCGTCCAAAATATACTGATGTGCGCCTTTAAATCCTTTTTTCTTGTCTTTTTTCAACAT
>JAOZOL010000072.1:7359-8806 GCA_029933295.1 Desulfobacterales bacterium
TCAGACACATCCCGTGTCAGCCCAATCACTCGCATTGCGGCCTCAAGGGGCAGGGCCCCGGTTCCGCAGCTCGGTGTAATCAGCGATTGGGCGATAATAATCGACCGGTCAATTCCAATGGCCTCAATCTGCGCAACCTCTTTTTCCCATAAAACAAATAGAGATTCAACGCTTTCTTTTTCTATGGACGCGATGTCACCTGTGGGTACAATTCCCCATGCCAGGATTCCGCCTCTATTGATAAACCTTTTGATTTGTTCGGGATACAAAATAAATTTATCAAAAAATGAATAAGCGTCAAAGCTGACAATATCTGCCGCTGAATCAAGAATAAGTGACCACTCGGCATTTGCACATACATGAATTCCGGCCAGGGCGCCTTCAGCGTGAATCGCTTCTATCACTTCTCCAAGGGCGGCTACAACATCCTCTTTTGACACGCTGATAAATGCTGATGATCCAAACCCGGTCAGGCCCGGTTCGTCTAAAAAAACAATAACCGGCACCTTGTATTTTTTCAGCTGTTTTATCTGCCACCGGGCTTTTAACGCAATACACTTTATTGCCGCATCCCGCAGATGATCATGATAGAATATGGCTTTCCCGTCCTGATCACAAACACCGGTGGCAAATGTAAACGGGCCGGTAATCTGCCCCTTTACTGCAACCGGCGGCTGCGAAAGAGCATCTAGACATTTAATAAATTTAGAAAATCCTGGTGCCGTATCATCGGTTAATGCAAACCGTGAATTTGAAAGCTGCGTTTCATCTTCAAGGATTGTCATGTAATCTTCAAAAAAAGCCAGCATTTCTTCATCAAATGTGTCGGTCCCGGTTTGAATAAACGTTTTTTCTTTCTCAACCACAAAACCCGGCATGCCCGGCAAAAACTGATCAATCATCCCCTCTTTCTTAAAATGCGGCAACTGAATCCATAACGGAATATCCGGCGTGTATTCAAACATCAGATCAACTGCCTTCTGGTGATCATCCAGCGGCAGGCTACCGATCCATGCCGGCAGTCCGTGGGGTAAAAAATCGGTATTTACTATTTTTGAAATCATTTTTATTGTTTTTTTTGCTTTTACAATGATACTGGGATATAAAAATTGTATCTGCCGTGCTTAAAAATTTGCAGATTAAATTATTTAAAGTATTATGACAAGTTTTTTATATTTTCATATGTCTTTATCGGGGTAAACAATTAACACGTTATGGGAATTTCAATAAAAAATCCGGTTACCGGATAACAGGAGGGCGATATGTTTGGCATCGGCATGCCTGAAATGATTATTATTTTAATCATTATTTTAATTGTGTTCGGAGCGGGTAAACTGCCTGAAATCGGGGCGGGACTCGGCAAGGGAATCAAAAATTTCAAAAAAGCTTCCACTGAAGTAGAGGATGACAAAAAACCGGAACAGCTCGAAGACAAAAACAACAAAAA
>JAOZOL010000072.1:8906-10380 GCA_029933295.1 Desulfobacterales bacterium
ATTACAACTCAAAAGGCGTCAGACTCTCAAACCCCTCTTCGGTAATCAAAAAGGTCTGCTCAAACTGGGCGGACAGCTTGCGGTCCCTGGTGATAGCCGTCCAGCTGTCACCGGCGACAAACAGCGCTGCTTTGCCCAGATTAATCATAGGTTCCACCGTAAATACCATTCCAGGCACAAGAACAATTCCGTCCCCCTTTTTTCCGTAATGGGGAACATGGGGCGCTTCATGGAAATCAAACCCCACCCCGTGGCCCACAAACTCTCTGACAATGGAACACTTTTCACCTTCCGCATATTTTTGTATGGCCCATCCGATATCACCAATGGTCTTCCCCGGTTGAAGCATTTTCATCGCGGCTTTTAAACTTTGGGCGGCAACATGAACGATTTTTTTAGCGTCCGGTCCGGGGGTGCCGACAAAATAGGTTTTACTGGCATCCGCATAGTAGCCTTTATAGATATGAGTGATATCCACGTTAATGATATCGCCATCTACCAGCACCCGATCTCCCGGAATGCCGTGGCAGATCACCTCGTTCACGGACGTGCAAATACTTTTGGGAAATCCCTTATAGTTTAACGGAGCCGGTATGGCATTATTTTTTATCGCAAACTCATGGGCAATGGCATTTAATTGGTCGGTGGTGATGCCGGCTTGAACATTTTCTTCCATCAAATCAAGAGTTTCAATTACAAGACGCCCGGCAGCCCGGATTCCTTCCACATCCTTTGCATGCTTTAACCGGATATCGTATTTTTCCAGATACAATTTTTCCACATTGACCGGCTTGGGCGTTTTTGAATTCAAACAGCATCTTTTATATTTTTTCCCGCTGCCGCACGGACATGGATCATTTCTTCCAACCTTAACACTGTTTCTAAACATCATGGGTAATCCTTCTTTCTTGTTCAACCCTGCAACCTGCCTATATACACATAAATCAGTAACTGATGGCTTTGTAAAATTATCAGTTGAGAGTAACTGTTTCTCACTTCAATCTTCAATCTTTAGCATAGATTCCTGAAGGACTAATATAAAAATATGTGCGAGGCTGTCAAGTAATGGATTGCATACCACGGGCGGATTTGGTATGGATACAAAAACAAAAAATTCAGGTTACAACATCTGCAGTCACAGACATAAGGGTTTGTCCCTAACGTGACGAAAGGATTATCATGGGTTCAAAAAAAGATGAATTGATATTAAAAACCGCAAAGGAAATCGTTGTAAAATTCATTGAAATGGGAAATATTTCCCCCACCAGTTTTCACGATCACTTTAAAAACATATTTAGTACCGTCGAAAAAACGATAAAAAAATTTGATGCAACCTCCGACATGCATGAAAAATCTGACAAATAACACCTGAATTTAATACCTGAATTTTCCTTTTAATTTCCGTTTATGGTGCCGCTGTTTATGATTTGAGTTTTTTTATTTTTTTAGAGATAGCATCGTATTCATCTTCAAG
>JAOZOL010000073.1 GCA_029933295.1 Desulfobacterales bacterium
GGATTCCTAATCCATGCGCCGCAAGTTCGATCCTTGCCGGGGGCACCATATTTTAAAATCTTAAAGACTGGGAAAAAACCGATTGGTTTGTGAAAATTTGAATGCCGGCCTAACCCTGCCTTCGCGACTCAAGCCGCAACAATTCAGGCGTGAAAAAAGGATAAATAATATACATCGATTCAGAATTGCCGAGACGCTATGCCCCTCGCATCCGTTTTTTGATGGTACGCTGCATGGTCTTTTTGACCTGCCTGGATTTTGTATTTAACACCGTATAACTGAATCGAACGTTTTTTCCGAGAACATGAGGATAATTTTTGATATTACTTCTGATTTTGTACCCGTTGCTGGTTACTTTTCGAAATAAATCGATCTCTTTTCCGACCACCCAGTTCCTGGTTTGTTTGATCTCATCTAAAAAAGCAATCCGATCTGTGACATATTCGGTATATGTGACCGCCTTTCCCATCTGAAACAGATTATGGCCGTCACTGCCGCCGGTCATTGATTTACCCAGGTTAAATCCAAGCACGGCACACTGCAGATTCCATTTTTTCAAATTACCGGCATTAATAACTTCCACACCATCAACCATATCAAAAAGAGCTGCCTGCCGTTGTCTGGAAAAAATTGCATTGCATACCCCGGTATAAATCGCGCAATAGGGATGAGGAAAAATCACAAGACTTTCGTATTTTTTTGCACGACTTACAATCTCCTCCATCTCCAGCGAAAGGGATGCCATAACCCCCTTGCCCATAAAAGGTTTTACATGCGTTTTATAAAAATCAGACAACGCCTTGAAATCATAAAAATAAACAAGCAGATGCGATCCTTCTTGCGAGGTGAGTTCAATTCCAGGAATCGTTAATATATCCCTGACCTTCCCCAGTTTGATCGCCCCTTTAATTTCATTATGATCGGTGATGGCAATGCCGATGCCGAGTCTGCGCACACGTTTTACAATGCTTTTAATATCATTAAACCCGTCTGAATAACGGGAATGAAAATGCATATCGACCACGGTATAATCCCGGGTCAGTTCAGAAAGTAAAGGCCTTTCAAATGCAACTCTGGTTGGTGTGACCATAAAATCCTCGTATCAATCCGATCAGCAATAAAACTTGAAAAATTTTAAAAAAAATTGTTTTATTTTCTAAACGTAATATCTGATCATAAAAAATCAAGATTGAGAACTCAATATGTTATTTTCCAATCAGACTCTAAGCGGTAAAAACAAAAACCCCGGTGCGAAAAATTCGTACCGGGGTTTAAAAAACTTCCCTTAAATTTTTAAACAGGACTATTTAAAAAAAATTACAGTCCTTCAATCGCTTCCGTCAATTCGGGAATGAATTCCAGAATGTCTGCTTCAATACCGACATCCGCAACCTGAAAAATAGGCGCCTTGGGGTTTTTATTTACGGCAACGATAAAGGGATTCCCCTTGATACCGCCCAGGTGCTGGAAGGACCCGCTGATCCCCATGGCCATGTAAACTTTTGGTTTTACTGTCTGGCCGGAAGTACCCACCTGACGGGATTTTTCAAGCCATTTGGCGTCAACAATCGGTCTGGAGCAGGAAACATCCGCGCCCATGGCTTTGGCCAGATCAAACACCATTTCAACATTATCTTCATCTTCAATACCGCGCCCCACAGATACCAGGACTTCAGATTTAGTAATATCAACATCACCGGCTTCGGCCTCAACGATTTCAAGATAGGTTCTTTTGGTGCTTAAATCACCGGCTTCACCGGACTTATCAACCACTTCACCGCCACCGGACTTACTTTCATCCGGTTGATTTACCCCGGGACGAATATTCATGACCGCACCGCCAGAGATATCACATGTCACATGGGCGCTGGCCATACCGGAAAATTCCTGTCGGATCACTTTAAGCGTACCATTATCAATGCCTTCAATATCAACGACATCTGCAACAAAGGCCGAATCCATCTTAATGGCAAGACCGGGGCCCAAATCCATGCCGAATGTATCATGGGGCAGCAGAACAATGCTGTCTGCCGGCAGAATATTCACCAAAGCTTTCCGAACCACCTCTGCATTCGGATATGCCAGGGCGTCGTTGTCTATTTTCCATACCGCGTTGTATGTTGCTGCCATTTCATTGCAGATTGTATCCAGATCAGAGCCAGCACCGGTGACAACGGCGGTTACGCTTGCATCCGGATATATTTTCTTTGCCGCAACGATCAATTCCAGAGCGGAATCATCGGCAACCCCTTGATCATGTTTGATATATGCAAAAACTTGTTCGGCCATTATTTTAACCCTCCTTTGGCTTTTAAGTATTCAATAAGCTTTGCGATGATCTCCTCAGTGCTGCCTTCGAGCATTTCAGCGCCCTCACCCATATCCGGCACAAAGTAGTCAACCCGTTTTACCTTCGCAGCGCCAGCGCCGACAGCAGCAGCATCCACACCAAGATCCGATGCCCCCATGGTCGGAATTTCAACCGAAGCGACCTTGCGGATACCACGGATACCGACATAGCGAGGCTCATTAATACCGGTCTGAATTGATAGCACGCATGGCATTTCAATGTCATTCATTTCCTGATTACCACCTTCAATTTCACGGCCGACTTTTAATTTGCCATCGCCCGCTTCGATCAGGTTAACCAGTGATGCATAGGGATAATCCAGCATGGCGGCGAGCATACCGCCTACCTGGGCTGCGCCTTCATCCGCCTGAGCACCGGTCATGATCAGGTCATAATTCCCTTTTTCCACCGCAGCCTTTAAAATAGTGGCAATCCCTTTACCGTCAGACCCTTCAAATGCGTCATCAGAAAGCAAAATACCGTTATTAGCACCCATGGCCATTTCACGTCTTAAGACTTCTTCAGATTCATCATCGCCGACCGTTACAACCGTCACGGAACCGCCGACTTTGTCCACGATCTGAATTGCTTCTTCAACTGCATAATTATCCCATTCGTTTACCGAGTAAACAAGATCATCTCTTTCAATGTCGTTGCCTGCACTGTTGATTTCGATCTCGTTTTCCGAGGTGTCTGGGACCCTTTTAACACATACCAAAATTTCCATATCGTCCTCCAACCCTATCAGTTATTATAAAAATTTACAGACGTTTATTCGTCCAACCATTACTTTTTATTTTTCAATATGTGCCGCAATGAGTTCGCTAAGGTCAATGGCCTCCATCTTCCCTTCCAGCCCCGCAACCTTAATTGCATCTTCCATATTTATCAGGCAGAACGGACATGCCGTAACAATCACATTTGCGCCGGCTTCCTGTGCCATTTTGACCCGCAGAACACCCATTCTTTCTTCTTCTTCCGGTTCATAAAAAAGCATCAACCCGCCACCGCCGCAACAAAATGAACGATCCCGACTCTTGAGCATATCCACCCGCCGGATGCCCTCAATGGCGTCAATGGCATCCCGGGGGTCTTCATAAATACTATTATGACGCCCCAGATAACAGGGGTCATGGTAGGTAAACACCTTGGCCTGCTCTTCTTCGGTGACACCCGTCAAACGGAGCCGCCCGGATTTGACGCTCTTTATAATGGTCTGGCTGATATGTTCAACCGGCGGAAGTTCGGAATACTCATTTTTTAAGGCATTGTAAGCATGTGGATCAGAAGTTATGATCTTTTTAACACCCGAATCCAGGATCGCATCGGTATTTTGGCCCTTAAGATCCTGAAACAGCATCTCTTCCCCGAACCGTTTGACTTCATTACCACTGTCTTTTTCCTTTTTACCTAAAATACCAAAATCAATCCCGGCGGCAAAAAGTATCTTCGAGGTCGCCTGGGCCAATTCCTGCATGCGGTCATCAAAAGAACTTACGCTGTCAACAAAATAAAGCGTTTCGGCAGTGGTTTTTTTATCTAGAATTTTAACTTCACAATCTTCAAGTGCCTTGGTCCAGTCCGCCCGTTTTTTCTCCATCTTGCCATAGGGATTTCCCCGTTTTTCAAGGGATGACATGGGTTTCTGCAAGCTCTGGGGGACATTGCCCTCATCCACCATACCCCGCCTTAAATCGACGATCTTATTAATGTATTCAATTCCGAGGGGGCATTCCTGCTCACACGCACCGCAGGTGGTACATGACCATATTTCATCTTCAGAATAAATATCACCGATCAGGGGTTCCTGGGCAACAAAGTCACCAGACAGAGGGAAATGAGAAAATGCGTAATCCCTGCCTTTGAGGGAAATAAACCGGGGCGAAAGGGGCCGTTTTACGGCATTTGCCGGGCACTGATCCGAACATCTGCCACAGTCCGCGCAGGTATAAAAATCAAGAATGTCCTTCCATGTAAAATCAGAAAACTTTTTCACACCAAAGGATTCCAGATCATCAAGTTCTTCATCAGACACGCCATAACGTACCGGGCGCACATTCCCACGTTCAAGGCGCATAAAATAAACATTGAACAAAGATGTAATCACATGAAAATGTTTCCCCATGGGCAGAAAACACAGAAAAAAGAAAAAAGTCAGGTCATGCACATAATAGGCAATAACATGCAGAGCCTGGAGTGTTGAGGATGAAGCATTTGAAAAAATAATCTTGAAAAACCAGGCCAGGGTAAGCGGTGCCAGAAATGCCGCATGAAGACCTTTCTGAACTTCGGCTGCAACCAGACAGGCTTCATAAAGACTTTCAGAAATCATCAGGGTCCCGATAATTACTAAAACAAAAACGGCCTCATTGGTATGGTCATGCCCGTATGATTCCGGATAATGGTATCTGGCCGGACGGACAATCCCCCGTCGAATTGCAGCAACAACTACCGCAAAAAACACGGCTGTGGCCGCATAATCTTTGAAAAAATAATATATATCTCCGACAGCACCTCCCAGGCCGGGCATGATAAACCCGCCGCTGATTCCCTTTATAACCAGTTCGGATGAACGAACCGAAAGGATCAAAAAACCGAAGAAAATAATAATATGTAATACCCCTGCCGTCATATATCGCGGATGACGATACTGACCCAGCCAGATTTTTAATACATTCAGAATCCGTTGTCGGGGCCGGTCAAACCGAAAATCCGGGTTGGCTTTGACTATCGGCGCCATGCGCCTGGCTATAATATAAGTAAACAGCCCCACACCAACAATCGGTATCATTACTGAAAACAATACAGTTGGAATAACACCAAAAAGTTTAAACATTGCTGGAGAAATCAATGCAGGTTCCATAATTTAATCCCTTTCTCCTTAAATTTATATTCATAAACAAACCGGCAATTAGCCGATAAAAGAGGCTTCGTCAATCGACATAATAGCATCATCGGTTGCCATAATCGCATTCATTTTTCCAAGGGTTGTCGGAAGTATGGTACTGCAGAAGAACTGCGCACTCTTTAACTGGCCTTCATAAAAGGGAAGATCTTTTTTCTTGGCGGATTCCAGTTTTTCCGCCGCAATTTTCGCTCTCCAGAGAAGCATCCATGCCATGACCACATCCCCGCAAACCTCCAGAAAGGGATACGAAAATGCAAATGCGTCAAGCACTTTTTCAGACATGGCGGTTTTACCCATGTGCATGGCCACTTCACCCAGTTTGTTGAGGGCTTCTTCTACCTTCACCGCATAGTCTTTGATACTTTCGATTCCTTTAGCAGCGCCGGTAACGGCCATGACCTCACCCATGAGATCCATGACCAGCTTTCCTTTTTTCATGCCCAGTTTTCTGCCCAGAAGGTCCATGGACTGAATGCCGTTTGTTCCTTCATAAATCATGGTAATCCGGCAGTCCCTCATGAGCTGTTCCTGGGGATATTCCTTGATATATCCGTACCCGCCGTATACCTGCATGCCATAGTTGCATACATCAAATGCCCGGTCGGTGACATAGGCTTTGGCAATGGGAATCAGAAGATCGATCAAACCATGAAATTTTTCCTTTTCCGCTTCATCATCACTGGTATTGGCTTTATCTTCACACCATGCCACATAATAAAGAAGGCTTCTCATGCCTTCCACGTATGCCTTCATGGTCAAAAGCTGGCGGCGGACATCCGGATGATTGATAATGGCAACTCCCGGTGCATCCTTGTCAAGCATCTGAAGCAGGTTTCGTCCCTGAATCCGTTCTTTTGCATAATTAACGGCATTCATGTAAGAAGCGGTGGCGCAAGCAAAACCCTGCATACCGACCAGCAGACGGGCTTCATTCATCATGAGAAACATGGCGCGCATCCCTTTGTTTTCTTCTCCCAAAAGAGTCCCGATGCATTTACCCTTTTCGCCAAAAGTCAGAGAGCAGGTGGAATTCCCGTGAATCCCCATTTTTTCTTCAATCCCCACACACGACATATCGTTTAAATCGCCTAAACTGCCATCATCATTTACGTGATATTTGGGAACCAGAAAAAGAGAAATTCCTTTGGTCCCGGCTGGTGCGCCTTCAATACGAGCCAAAACCGGATGAATGATATTTGGAACCAGATCATGATCACCGCTGGAGATAAAAATTTTCTGGCCGGTGATGGAATAAGTACCGTCGCCATTGGGAACTGCTTTTGTTGTCAAAGCACCGACATCAGATCCGGCTTCCGGCTCCGTAAGGCACATGGTACCGCCCCACTCTCCTGTGAACATCTTTTTTAAATAAATTCTTTTTTGTTCATCGGTTCCGAATGCTTCCACGAGTTTTCCTGCACCATGCGTCAGGCCTGAATACATCATAAATGCATAGTTGGCGCCGTTGAAATATTCTGCGGCAGCCATGGAAACGGATCTCGGCATGCCCTGGCCGCCGTATTCCGGATCTTCCGGCATGGCCGTCCATTCCCCTTCACATAACAGTTCAAACGGTTTACGAAAAATCTCAGGAACGATGACTTTGCCTTTTTCAAACTTACATCCTGTTTCATCACCCTCTGAGCGGGTGGGGAGGATCTCTTTAACCGCCAGGTTACGAGCTTCAGAAACAATCAGGTCAACTGTTTTCTTGTTAAATTCCGCATAACGCTCATGTTTGCTGAATTGATCAACATCAAGTTGCTCGTGAAGGATAAAATCAATATCCCGTCGATCTGAAATTTGCTGTGCCATAATTTTATTTCTCCTTTTTTTTTATTTTTTTATAATTATAACGATTATTATATTATTAGGTGCTAACTTTTCCGGTTTAACCGGGTTGGGGTGTAACTGGCTTGTCTGGACTAATCCCATTAAAATATAAATCCACAAGGGGATCCGCCATTGAAACCAGATCATATTTCCCGCAGGTGACCACCCATGTATTAATCACCTCATTAACGGCCCCCAGGATAAATCTCTTCACCAGCCCCTTTTGAAAATTTTTCCGGATGTATCCCTCTTTCTGGCCCTGGCGAATAATATCGTCTAAAATATCCAAATACATTTTAGATATATCTTTAATCAACACGTCATCGATATGGCGGGCATTTAATGCTTCCCTTTGAAATACCACGGCAACATTCGGATCACGCTGAAACTCTGCCAAGTGACTGCGGATCAGGTTCCTGAGTTTGTCTTTCGCATTGTCGGCCTTTTCGACTTCGTCCTTAAAACGGTCAAACACCATCCGGGTTTTATAGGAAAAAAAATTAAAAAGAATATCCGCTTTGTTTTTAAAATATATATAAATGGTACCATCTGCGACACCAGCTTCTTTTGCAACCTGGGATATGGTTGATTTATAATATCCCTGCTCCGCAAAAACCTTTATAGCGGCATTTAAAATTTTATCGTATTTATCATTATTAGAGTTGTTTATATTACCATTATTTTTGATGATCTGCCTCTTTTCCCGGAATTTAAAATAATGAATGAGCATTCAGTGAATGAGTGTTCATTCATTATCAAAGCACAATTCACGCTGTCAAGAAAAAAATAAGGGGGTTGGAAGTCACTCATAATGGGTGCCCCATCCAAAAAACAATACACATCAGACAAATTGATTCAACACAAATAGGATGTTTATACTTTCTTTGCGACAAATTATTTTTATGTTATTTGCAATGCGTTGTGGTTATTGATCCAGGGTAACCGCATTTGAATTTAAATTTGAGGAAAACCCGTGAAAATGGTTTGTGAAGCGACATTTGATCATTTTTTGCTGCATGCATAAGTCAATCAAGAAAAATAAACCCGGATTGTGACTCTGTTTTCTTATAACATCAAAAAAATGATCAAGGAGCAAACAAACTGTTTTCACGGGTTATATTCCAAATGCGGTTACCCTGGTTATTGATCCTCCCAGATGTGCTTTAGAGCATAATAATCCTTGACATAAATTTTTTATTGCTGGTATCTAACCCCAACTTTACAACTTTTATTCTTAAACTTTTTAAAAGGTATTTTGATATGAAAAAAAAAATAACGAAAATTATTTTAATGCTGACAACGCTATTGTTTTCAACAGGGGTTGCCTGGGCCAGTGGTGGAGATGTCGTCCACGCTGCTGTTGATTTTACATCAACTATTTACGGTTATCTGGGTGTTTTTTTATTTGTCGCAGCCTATTGTCTGGTGCCGCTTGAAAATAATATCCACCTCAGGAAGAGCAAGCCGGTGATGTTGGCTGCTGGTCTTATTTGGATACTTGTGGCGCTTGCGTATATAAAAATTGGGGATACCCATACCGCGCACGAGGCTATTAAACATAACTTACTGGAATATGCTGAATTATTACTTTTCCTGCTTTCTGCCATGACCTATATCAATGCCATGGAAGAAAGAAATGTTTTCCAGGCATTAAGATCACTTCTGGTTTCCAAAGGGTTTTCGCTGCGCATGGTTTTCTGGATCACCGGACTACTGGCTTTTTTTATTTCACCCATTGCCGACAATCTGACCACCGCCCTTCTGATGGGCGCGGTGGTGATGGCAGTCGGCGGGGACAATAAAAAATTCGTGGTCCTGTCCTGTATTAATATCGTTATCGCGGCAAATGCCGGGGGCGCGTTTTCTCCGTTTGGAGATATTACCACGCTGATGGTCTGGCAAAAAGGAAAAGTCGATTTTATACAATTTTTTGATATTTTTCTTCCAGCCGCTGTCAACTGGCTGGTGCCGGCTATTATCATGAATTTTGCCGTTTCCAGAAAAACGCCCAAAGTTCTTGAGGAGCAGGTCAAAATGAAATACGGCGCCTGGGGCATTATGGGACTTTTTCTGGCAACCATTACCACTGCCGTTTCTTTTCACAACTTTTTGCACCTGCCGCCGGCTGCCGGCATGATGCTGGGCCTGGCCTATCTGGGCATATTTTCTTACCATGTCAAACGCCATGAAGGCCGGTCGGAAAATTACGATGATATTCTGGGGGCCAGTGAACCCAAAACCATCGCTCCCATGTCTATAATTACAAAAAGCAAAAAGAAACTGGAAGAAATCATTGAGACCCTCGGCCAACCCACATTTGCCATTGATTTAAATCATACCATTACCCACTGGAACAATGCCATGGAGAAGCTGACCGGTATTAAGGCAGCAGATGCCATCGGCACCAAGAACCACTGGCGGCCTTTTCGTGAAAAAGAGTCTCCGTTAATGGCGGACCTGATCGTAAACAACGAGCCGGAGCAGGTAGTTGAAAAATATTATAAAGGCCAATCCCGAAAAAGCGATTATATTGAGAACACCTTTGACGCAGTAGGCTTTTTTCCCAAGCTTGGCGATGAGGGCAAATGGCTTTTATTTTCCGCCGCACCGCTGCTGGACAGCAACGGCAATACCATTGGTGCTGCAGAGGTATTGCAGGATTTTACCGAACAAAAAGAGAGTGCAAAACATTTTGATTTGATGAAAAAGGTTGCCCGTGCGGAATGGGATACCCTGCTGTTTTTCTACGGTGTCATTCTCTGTGTCGGCGGTCTTTCCCAGTTCGGTTACCTGAAAATGATATCCAGTTATTTGTACACAGACCTTGGTGCGACTTTTGCCAATATTATGGTCGGTATATTTTCCGCAGTTGTGGATAATATTCCGGTCATGTTTGCGGTGCTGACCATGGACCCGCCCATGCCCGTGGGGCAGTGGCTCTTGGCGACTCTGACGGCCGGCGTGGGTGGAAGTCTTCTGTCCATTGGTTCGGCGGCCGGCGTGGCATTGATGGGATCAGCCAGGGGGACCTATACCTTTGGGGCGCATTTAAAATGGACACCGGTTATTGCATTGGGATACGCTGCCAGTATTTTATGTCACTTTCTTATTAATGCACGTTTTATGTAATACCTGAATTTTGCATATAGCAGGACAGTCAAACATTGCACATGGCCGACGCACAAAGACAAACTCAAGGGGATGCTATACAATTTTTAAGCTGTTTTGCTGAAAAAACAGCAGATGAAATAATGATTTAAATCAAGATGTGA
>JAOZOL010000387.1 GCA_029933295.1 Desulfobacterales bacterium
CCATCAACGTTTTCGTTCTATAATATATGTTGCCAATGCCAAAAGCGGATTTGCCTTGTTACCAAAAATTTTTATTGCATGCAAGGCATTGTTGACAAGGTCTGAAGCAAATTGCCTGGATTGTGTAAGGCCAAGTAAACCGGGATATGTGGACTTGTTCCTGGATTGATCTGTACCGGTTGCTTTTCCCATTTTGGACGGATCTCCTTCAACATTTAAAATGTCATCAACGACCTGAAATGCAAGCCCGATATTGGAAGCGTATGTTTCCAGATGTCTGATTGATGCCATGCTTCCGCCCCCCAAAAGGGCACCGGTTGTCACGGATGCTTCAATGAGGGCGCCGGTTTTTAAATAATGCATTTTTTTAAGGTCATCGAGTTCAAGGGAGTTGTTTTCAGCGGCCATATCCCGCATTTGCCCTTCAATCATACCCCTGTGGCCTGCGGCTTTGGAAACGGCATTGATTACCGCAAGCCAGAGTTTACGATTTTTACGCGAACAAAGACTTCTGGATGAAAAAATGTCAAAAGCAAGGGTCAGCAATGCATCTCCTGTTAATATGGCCGTTGCAACATCAAATTTAATATGACAGGTTGGTTTTCCCCGCCGCATATTATCATTATCCATGGCCGGCAGATCATCATGTATCAGAGAATAGGTGTGAATCATTTCAATGCCGCAGGCGGCTGTAATCACATCGTCATCGATTGTTCCAACAGTTTCAGCCGCAGCCAGGCATAAAACAGGCCTGAGCCTTTTTCCCGGTGCCATTAAGGAATATGTCATGGCATCGCACAGCCGGTAATCTGTAAACTTTTCATCTATGATCTGTAGTAAAGACCGATTAACGAGTTCGCGTTTTTCGTCAAGATATTTTGTCAGATCAAATGGTTTAAAAGGAGAGGGCGGGTTTTTCAATTATTCGTCCTTAAATGTCTCATCATCACTGAAAAAATCAGTTTGCTTTGCATTCCCATTTTGATCTTTTAAAAGCAGAGATACCTTTTTTTCAGTTTCATCAAGCTTGTTAAAACAATACTTTGATAACTTCACACCTTCTTCAAATTTTTTTAAAGCTTTTTCAAGGGGAAGGGCGCCGGTTTCGAGATCTTCAACAATTTGTTGAAGGTTTGTCATTGAATCTTCAAACGTCATTTTTTTTGCCATTTTGTTTATCCTTTTCAACCCGACATAAAATCGATCCTTTGGACAGTATAATTTCCAACAACTGACCCACTGAAACATCATCTGAATTTAATATTATGCTTTTATCAGAAAGTAAACGGGTTATGCTGTATCCACGTTCAAGAACTGCGGACGGGTTAAGGGCCTGTAATCGTCCATCTATTTCTTTAAGTGTCAATCGTTTTGTGTTTAAATTTGAAACCACTAAAGATTTTAAATTATCATTATATTTCAGCAATATGTCACGATATGACGTAACCAGAGTGTTTGGATTGACATTGTTTAAGCGTTCAGTCCTCCATGCCAGGTGTTCGCGCTTTTGATGGATTAATTGTTTGAATTTTAAAACCAGGCGTAAAAAAAAATCATCCAGCCTGATTTTTAAATTATCCAAATTTTTCCGGGGTGTTATCAGCCTTTTTGTCAGGTTTTCGATATTATGGCGATGATTTTGAAGATATAATTTAAATCGCAAAGAAAGTTGTTTTGCGAGCATATTTTGTTGTTGAAAAAGGTCTGATTTTACAGCAACGGCAAGTTCAGCAGCCACAGAAGGCGTTGGGGCTCGTAAATCAGCAACAAAATCTGAAATTGTATAATCTGTTTCATGGCCAATGGCTGAAATAATAGGGATATTTGATTCAAATATTGCGCGAGCAACATCCTCACTATTAAATGCCTGTAAATCTTCCAGAGAGCCACCGCCTCGAGCAAGAATAGCCACATCAGCATTTTTGAGTTTGTTCAACCATATAATGGCGTCAACGATTTGCTCAACAGAATCGTCACCTTGCACTTTTACAGGAATAATAGAAATTCCGACACCAGGAAATCGTCGATGTAAAACACGTATCATATCATGCACAACGGAACCGGTGGGAGATGTAATAAGAGCTATTTTTTCAGGCAAGAAGGGAATCTCTTTTTTGTGGATTTCATCAAAAAGGCCTTCTTGGCTTAATTTTATTTTAAGTTGTTCAAATTCAATCTGAAGTGCACCAATACCATCAGGTTCGATGTATTCCATGATAATCTGGTAAGCTCCACGGGGCTGGTAAACACTGATCCGGCCAAAACCGGTAATTTTCATCCCGTCTTCAGGGAAAAATTTTAAATTTCGGTTTTGCCCGCGAAACATAATGGCATTTATTTGTGCCTGACTGTCTTTTAACGTAAAATAATAATGTCCGGAAACAGGAGATTTAAAATTTGAAATTTCTCCGGAAATCCAGATAAATGGAAAGTTATCTTCAAGTATTGATTTAATATTTTCAGTCAATTGTGAGACTGAATAAATTTTTTTTTCAGCAAACGTGGGCTGCAATTTAAAAGTCCAATCAAATGGTATTAGCTCAACTCTATGGCTGTTTATTTATTTTAAAACTAGCACAGTTAAAATCGTCATTCAATCTTAAAGGATGATTTTTTGATAATTATATAACGTCTGATAATAAATATTATGTAAACTTTTAGCTCAAGT
>JAOZOL010000388.1 GCA_029933295.1 Desulfobacterales bacterium
ATGAAAAAATATGTTTATAAATACTTATTTGACTATTCGGCGATTATTCTAATATTCATCATTGCCCTTAGCATTCGAATAAGTTATCAACATAACTCCATTATTAATTCTCCAATACGAGACGACGCAGCAAGATATTTTTTTGTTGCCTATAATCTTTACAATTATCATGTTTACTCACCAGACAAATCCCCTGCACCAAAAATACCGCCTCAAGAAGATTTATCCAAACACACGCCGCCTGGATATCCATTTTTTTTATATCCTTTTATCGCTTCAAGCTACAGAGTAGAAGACTTTCTTGAACGAGTCACAACAGCACAGGCGATTTTAGGTTCTCTCACAGCAGTAATAGCCTACATTCTCGCCAGAATATGTTTCACCGCCATTCCCTGGGCGCTTATCCCCGGATTACTGACAGCCCTGAGCCCGCATTTAATCGCCTGTGATCATTACCTGATAACAGAACCTCTGTTTACTTTTACTATTGCGTTTGGCATCCTGATACTCATTATATCATGGCAAAAAAACAAACCTCTTTTATCATTTGTTTCCGGCATATTTTTCGGCTACGCTGTTTTGATTCGCTCCATGTCGCTGCTGCTTTGCCTGTTTATGGGAACCGTTTATCTTTTTAACCCCAAAAAATGGTCATTTGCTCCTAAAAAAACAATATCAATTCATATTCTCTGCCTTCTTATCGGTTGGGCGGCAACCTATACACCCTACCCCATATACAAAAGCATAAAGGAAAGGGGTCAAACCTTGATTAGTGATTATGAAAATTTTAAAATACAGCTTCTTCCAAAGAATCAGATAATCACTAATCAAGGTTTGACCCCACCTGCCCCGCCTACCAAAAATCTTGTAATAGCAGGATATAATGTATGGGGGACTATTAGGGGGGGAGCAGACATTAATTTAGAGCAATGGATAAAAAGGCATAAGGATAAATCGTACAAATTTTCAACAGTAAAATTAAAAGAACGTTTCCGATCAGATCCTATGGCTTATATAAAATGGTATCTGGGCGGGAAAATTTTATTCATGTGGCATTGGGACAACATGTATAACGGCGATGTGTATCAATACTATATGTTCCAGAAAGGATTCGATACAGTTCCATTTCTACACGCAATCCACACCGCAATGCACGCCCTTCACTGGCCGCTATATGTCTTGACACTTATATCCCCATTGATATTGTTGATATCAAAATTTCGCAAAAAATTAAATCCAAAATCAATCATATTGCTGCCCCACATCCTGATATTTATCTACTTTGCGGCATTGCTCACAATATTGATTCCCCTGCCCCGATATGCAATCCCGCTTCGTTATATTCTCGCCACCGCTTCCCTGGTTTGGATAATCAAGAAGAGAAAGGAAAGAAAGGGGTCAAACCTTGATTAGTGATTATGAGTATGGATATCTTGAGATACAGCTTTTCTCAAAGGATTATATAGTCACTAATCAAGGTTTGACCCCACCAACTATAAAAACAGGAGAAAATCATGCAGATACTTATTTTAGGCGGTGACGGCTATCTCGGCTGGCCCACGGCAATGAATCTTTCGGCAAACGGCCATGAAGTGGCTGTGGCGGATAATTATTTAAGACGTCAAATATGCGTTGAAGAAAATGTCGAGCCATTATTTGAAACACCCAATCTTGTTTGCCGGGCACAATTGTGGAAACAATATGCGGGGTATGACATCCCGGTTTTTATCGGCGATTTAATGCAATGGGATTTTATTGAAGAAATTTTTAAAAAATTCACCCCGGACTGCATTATTCATTATGCGGAACAACCGGCGGCCCCCTATTCCATGCTCAACCGAAGGGCTGCCGCCCTGACCATACAAAACAACCTGATGGTCACCGCCAATGTCATTTTTGCGGTGCGTGAATTCTGCCCGGATGCCCATATTGTAAAAATCGGAACCATGGGAGAATACGGCACCCCGGAAATAGATATCGAGGAAGGCTGGCTTGATGTGGAACACAAGGGACGAAAACACACCTTCCTTTATCCCCGCCAGGCAAGCAGCCTGTATCACACCACAAAAATCATGGATACCGACCTGCTGTGGTTTTATGTCCGCATGTGGGATATTCGCGTCACCGATCTCATGCAGGGACCGGTCTACGGCATATTTACCGATGAAAATGAAAACCATGAACAACTGCTTCCATTTTTTAATTACGATGAACTGTTCGGCACGGTTTTAAATCGTTTTGTGGTCCAGGCGGTTGCGGGATATCCGCTGACCGTGTTCGGAAAAGGCGGCCAGACCAGGGGATATTTAAATATTAAAGACACATTGAGCTGCGTCCGGTTGTCTGCTGAAAAACCCGCAAAAAAAGGCGAACTGCGCATCTTCAACCAGCTCACCGAAACCTTTTCCGTCAATGAACTGGCTGAGCGGGTCCAACGAGTGGGCAAACAAATGGGATTACCAGTGGAGATTCAGTCGGTTGAAAATCCTCGAAAAGAAGCGGAAAACCATTATTATAACCCCACACATACCGGACTTGTTGAACTGGGATTAAAACCTCATTTTCTGACCGATACGGTAATAGAACAAATGATAGCCTTTGTATTAAAACATAAAGAAAAAATTGATAAAGAAAAAATTTTCCG
>JAOZOL010000389.1 GCA_029933295.1 Desulfobacterales bacterium
CGCGGCAGCCGGATGGTCCGGGCGTCGGTACGGCGGCGGTACAGAGAGGAATAAATAATTTGTCTTTAGATATAATCATGCACCGGGGACAAAATGAGATTGGCGGTAACTGCATTGAAATTATTTCCACTAAAACCCGCATTCTTCTGGATATCGGCCAACCACTATCCGGTGAACAAGTTATTCTCTCTCAGAGTCAGAAAACCGTTGACGCAGTGATTGTCAGTCATCCCCATCTGGATCATTACGGGTTGGTAGATCAGATCCCTGTGGATGTTCCTGTTTATATCGGCATAACAGCTCAAAAACTGATTAAGGCACTCAATATTTTCCTGGATAAGCCACTCCCCGAACGTGATTTCCATCCGATTGAAGATCTGAAATCTTTTTCCATCGGGGATTTGACGATTACTCCCCACCTTGTTGATCATTCCGCTTTTGATGCCTATTCCTTTCTGGTTGAATGCCGTGATGAGCGTCTCTTTTATACCGGTGATTTCCGAATGCATGGACGAAAACCATCTTTCATGAATCGGTTGCTCCAACATCCCCCTACACCGGTGGACAAGTTGGTGATCGAGGGGACGATGCTTGATCGTGACTATCAGAATTTTCCAGATGAAAATGCCGTCGAAGACGCGATGGTTAAAACTCTGGAGTCAACTTCCGGGGCCTGTTTCCTGATCGCTTCATCCCAGAATCTTGATCGTCTGGTTTCAGCCTTTCGGGCTTGCCTTAAATCTGGACGAACCCTGGTTCTTGATATCTACACGGCCTGGATTTTAAGGGAAATTTCCAAGGCTCCCCGGGTCAAAAATATTCCGGATATAAAATGGGACAGGGTCAGGGTGTTGGCCAAAGGTCGGACAGCCGGGCGGCACTACAAAAAGTTAAAAAATAATCGATTTTATTTCGGAGGTTTTATCCAGGAGCTCTATTCCCGCAACGTCGTCATTACAGAGTCGGAAATTGCAGCTAGACCGGGACGCTATCTAATCAAGACATCCTATGTCCGGGATCTTATTGACCGTCTGGAATTACGTCCCTGTTCCTTGATTTATTCCATGTGGGAAGGCTACCTCAAAAAGGCTCACAATCCGACCGGCTGGCAGCGATTTCAGGTCTTAAAAGATGATCCTGATATTCGGTTTGAAACAATTCACACCAGCGGCCATGCCGTTCTTTCTGATTTGAAGAAGATTGTCGCGGTATTAAAGCCGGGAGAAATTCTGCCGATTCATACGGGAGATGGTGATCGGCTTTTGAAGAAGCTTCAATATAATGCAGGGAAGGTACAGATGGAACCAGACAAATCAGCTGACAGGATCAACGCGGAAGTAGACGAAAGCCGGGGGAAAAGCACTGGCTGGCCAAGTTGCCTGGAGTATAAACTTATAGACGGAACGGCTGCCGTCATCATGGTGGGAAAAAAGATTCAGGGAAATGCGCGAAAAATGGATGCCTGGGGACTGGCTTTTTTTGACTACTGCCGTAAAGAAGCCGCCACGCCTCCATCCCGGTTGGAATTTAAAATTACCAGTCCAATACCAAAAAATTCTCTGCCAAAAGTAGAAGCACTTAAAAGGCGTTTGTCCTATCTTAACTGGGGTGATCAGGTCAATATAACTTTTATTGTGGATGGTGACAATCAGCCTTTGTATTCCCGGAATGAATTGATAAATCTACCATCCTTCGAGATTATAAGGCCTGATTTTGCCGAAAGACGCACCGATGATGAACCAGGCCGTCTTGAAAAGGATTTTCAGGCATATCTGTTTGGTAAAGGTAAGAATGATAATACTATCCATACCAATGAGCGGTTGGCTATACTGGGAGATGATTTCAGGGATTTGAATAAAAGGAAAGGCACGTTTGTAATGGAACGTGAGTTTCCAACCGGTGTTTTCAAAAACAGAGTATCACAAAATACCAGGATCCTGCCAACTGAATTTATTGATGTCGTTAGTTTCAATAAGTGGGGAGAGCTTGCCCTGATCGAATTGAAAGTGAATGATTCCAGCCTTCATGTCATTGCCCAGTCACTGGATTACGCGCTCTTCTTTTTCTCTTACAGAAAACAGCTCTGGAAGCTCCTTGAGAATAAACTTAAGCGCCGACCCAAAAAGAGAAAAATCGTGCTCTACGTGGCCAATAACTGTTTTCATCCCCGATTTGATGAAGTGGCCAAATATTACAGTCCCTCAAACAAGAATGTTACGTTTGAAATCAAGAAAGTTGTTCTTGGCCACACAACAATAATTTAATGCGAGGCGGGTGGTATGGAGACTGTCAACCAACCTGAAACACGACAGGAGGTTTTATGCTGGGAGCAATAGCTGGTGATATTATCGGTTCCGTCTATGAATGGAATAATATCAAAAGCAAAGAATTCGATCTTTTCAGCCCGGAGGCATTCTTTACCGATGACAGCGTCTTGACGGTGGCCCTGGCTGAAGCAATCTTGAATGAAGACGATTACGGCCAGGTGATGAAAAAATATTATCGCCGCTATCCTGATGCCGGATATGGGGGCTCATTCCATAAATGGGCAAAAAGCCCTGACCCCAAACCTTACAATAGTTGGGGCAACGGCTCGGCGATGAGAACCAGTCCGGTTGGCTATGCTTTTGAAAATCTG
>JAOZOL010000390.1 GCA_029933295.1 Desulfobacterales bacterium
GGAAAGCGCTTTGATGGCAACACCGGCGGTACGATAGGCATGGGGGTTCATGGGTCACATCCATCCTTAGCTTCTTTAATTAAATCCTGCGTAAGTGGAGTTGTTTTCACTGGAGGACATGGGGGCGGACCTTGATTTTTGATTATGGTCAAAATTTCAGCTGCGGTTGTCGCTTTTTTTCCGATTGTCTTTATTATTCAAAACCAAACTACCGAAACGTCAACTCAAAACAGGGTATGGGGTACTGACAAAACCGACAGTATTGCAAAATTTATTCGTGATGCAGACTATCGATAAAATTCTGCATCTTCATTAAATGATTCTTGAATCAACATGTTGTATTCAATGATATCCGAAAAAACCTAACTTCCTCAGGGAACTTCCGGCATCAATTCGCCAGTCGTTGTCTGGCATCTTCCACAATCTGAAAATACTCATCACGGACAAACCCGAGACGTTTTAGTGTCTCATCTGTGGGGATACTGTTTTTATCGTATCCTTTTTCTTCATATACCGCATCTGAAAGCAGTTCATACTGCTTGCGACGGTAATCCTGAAGCTCTTTTAAAAGCGCTTCGTCTGTTTTTGATTCCACATCAATACCGACGACATCTGCAAGATATGTTTTATAATATGCTTTCCGGTTGTTAAACTCGTCTAAAAAAACCGGCGCCATGGCGCGAAGGGGAATTTGATCATGTTCGCGGGTCCCGAATCCCTGGCGCAGGTTAATCAGCTTATGCAGCAGATAGCTTCGTTCGGATTCCATTAAAAGGTCATCCAACGTTTTGTCCGTCCCCAGTGTCGCATTCACAAGTTCCAGATACAGTTCAACCGTGGGCATATTTTTTGCCGGATCTTCGGTATCGGCCGCATCCGGATGCCTCACATCAATCCACGGCAATTTGCACAATCCCACAATATTAAACCAGGTGCGGAACAAAGGGAACCATCTCAACGCTTTGGCTTTTTGATCAAAGGTCGGCATCTCGTTTTTGATCTGATCCAACGCGATCAGCCAGGACTCATCATGCTGGGGGCCTTTTAAAGCAAAGCCGTATCCTCCCTGCTGGGCAAGGGATTCTTTAGTAATATACATTGAAAATTCAAGGCCTTTTGTTTCCATGCCAAAAAGATCCAGCTCTTTTAAAATAGCTGAACGGCTGTGCCCGTTGCGGGATGCCGCACGTTTTGCTACCCACTTTTTCATATAACGAAGGCCGCGACCGACTTCTCTTGGAAACCCGGCCTCACCTGCCGCCATTTTGTGTACCAGATCGAAAACCGTATCCTTATCATTCCATTTAAGCTCAATCCCGCCGGTATCTTCTAAGGTCAAATGACCCTGCTGATACGCTTCAATGAGAAACGCCAAGACCACACCGGCACTGATCGTATCCATGGCATATTCATCGCAATACCATGCATATTCCAGCATGGCGTCAACATCAAAGATACCCAGGTTTGTTACGGCAGCAGCGGTCTCATATTCAGGGCCGTCAACCGCAACCGTTTTGCCGGCATATGGTCCGGTCGATAATGTATGGTGTTCACAGCCTTTAGTGCAAGCCAGGGTACATCCGGCAAAACATCCATCCGGTTTGTTTTGTTCAAATATTTTATCTTCAAAAATTTTACCGGAAACATCCTCTTCCCGTTTGTCACTGCCGAATTTATAGTTTTTTACCGGCAATATTTCATTGGAATTCATTATATCTAACAGTGCCGTTGTTCCCTGCTTTCCGAGGCGCAGCTCTTTGGGGTCACGGTCGCGAATAACATTTCGCAGATTTTTTCCGGCTTCTCTAAGACGCGTTTTATCAGCCGGTTGATTAGAACCGCCTTTCGCCAGATCACTTTTTACAACAATACCCCACAGGCCTTTTTCCCGCATGATGGTACCCATTCCGCCGCGCCCCGCCTGTTTGGCCCGACAGCGTTTACGCCGCACATCATAATAGACACTGTTGACACACCCAAAAAACGTATGTTTGCTGCCGATGCCGGCACTTACAAAAGAAATCGTGGAAGGCTTACTATCCCCCCGCCACATATCCACCAGTCTGCCGGCATCAAAAATAGCGCTTTGAGTCTCAGGCGCATGGTCAATACTGACGGTACCGCTTTCATCATCAATAAAAACAATCACATCACGATCTGATTTTCCGGTCACGGAAATGGCATCAAATCCGGCATTTTTTACCAGAGGGAAAAAATAACCACCCACATTGGAGTCACAAAACGTTTGGGTCAAAGGTGAAATAGACCCGACGATAAACTTGCCGGTTCCGGCAAAACCGCTCTCCCCGCAAAACGGCCCGCCGGCAAATGCCAGCACATTTTCAGGGCTGTCATATTTTGTTGTCGCATCAGTTCCGTCATAAACCAGCTTTAAACAATACCCCCGGCCGCCGGTAAACATAGCCTTTGTTTCCGCCGGTATCTGCTTTACAGATATTTCCTTTTTTGTAAGATCGATCTCAAGCAAACGGTCTGTGTAACCTTGGCTAATGTCAACCCTGCAAAAATCAATTGATGTAATTGCCATGTCCTGCTCCTGTTATTTAGTGCCCGAATGCAAACCGCAAATTTTCCCCATTTCCGCGTTGGGCCAACACACGCCTGAAATAAA
>JAOZOL010000391.1 GCA_029933295.1 Desulfobacterales bacterium
TATTAAGAAAAAACGTTAGCGCATATTTCGCCGATATCTCCCAGGTTTTCACAAACATGAACACCGGCTTTTTTTAATGCATCAATTTTAGCCTGAGCCGTACCACTGCTGCCGCTTGTAATTGCTCCGGCATGTCCCATGCGCCTGCCGGGGGGGGCGGTCAGCCCGGCAATAAAGCCGACAACCGGCTTGGTGACATACGCCTTGATAAATTCAGCGGCTTGTTCTTCAGCATTCCCGCCGATTTCGCCAACCATTACGATTCCTTTTGTTTCCGGATCTTTTTGAAAGGCATCCAGGCAGTCAATAAAATTTGTTCCGTTTATGGGATCACCGCCGATCCCGATGCAGGTTGTCTGTCCGATTCCCTGGCAAGTGAGTTGATACACGACCTCATAAGTCAATGTCCCTGAACGGGATACCACACCGATGGGGCCGCCAGGCGTATGGATATCTCCCGGCATGATGCCGATCTTAGCTTGTCCGGGAGTAATAATTCCAGGACAGTTCGGCCCGATCAGCCGTGAGTCGGTCCAATTGAGAGCTTGTTTTATCCTCATCATATCTAATACGGGGATTCCTTCGGTAATGGCCACAATTAATTTAATCCCGGCATGCACGGCCTCAAGGATCGCATCTGCAGCAAATGGCGGAGGAACAAAGATCATACTGCAATCGGCCCGGGTCTGTTCCGCCGCTTGCGCAACTGTATCAAAAACAGGAATACCGTCCATATCCTGACCGCCTTTACCTGGCGTAACGCCCGCAACTATATTTGTACCATATGCGACACACTGACGGCTATGGAATTGACCTTCCTTTCCGGTGATTCCCTGAACAAGCACCCGTGTATCGGAATTAACGAAAACACTCATGAGAATTTATTTCCTTATGATATAAAATTATTTAACGTTATATTAAGAATCGACAATATTTGCTACCTTTTCACCGGCATCTTTCATGTTATCTGCGGTGAAGAGCTTTAAACCGGATTCCGCGAGGATTTTTCTGCCCTCTTCGACATTTGTTCCTTCCATGCGGACCACTAACGGTACATTGATTTTTGTTTTCCGGGCAGCTTCAACAACACCTTTAGCCAGAATATCACAGCGCAAAATACCGCCGAAAATATTTATTAATATGCCTTTTACCTTGTTGTCGCTTAAAATAATCTTAAATCCGTTTTCAACCATTTCCGCTGTGGCTCCGCCCCCTACATCCAGAAAATTAGCCGGTTCCGCACCGGCCAGGTTGATGGTGTCCATCACAGCCATGGCAAGCCCGGCGCCATTAACCATGTTGCCGATATTCCCATCCAGGTTTATATAATTCAGATTAAATTTTGAAGCTTCGACATCCAGAGGATCTTCTTCATCAAGATCCCTGAATTCGAGTATATCTTTATGCCTGAATAAGGCATTATCATCAAAATCCATCTTGGCATCCAGCGCAACAATGCTGTCCTCTTTGGTAATCACAAGGGGATTAATTTCAATCAGCGAACAGTCGTTTTCAACAAATAAATGATACAGGCGGGTGAGAATTTGCGAAAATTCTTTAATCACCGGTGCTGGAAGGTTCAAACCAAACGCAACCTGGCGACAGTGATGTGACAATATCCCATTTAACGGATTGATAAAAACTTTTATAATCTTTTCCGGCGTCTGTGCCGCGACTTCTTCAATGTCCATGCCACCGGCTTCGCTGGCAATAACAAGGATACTGGCTGTTTCCCTGTCCGGGATAAGGCTCAGATATAATTCTTTTTCAATGTTTACGCCTGATTCAACAAGGACTTTTTTTACCTGTTTGCCCTTCGGGCCTGTCTGATGGGTTACCAGGTTCATTCCTATAATTGATAAGGCATGTTGCTCCACTTCTTTCAAGGAATTGGCAAGCTTAACGCCGCCTCCCTTTCCCCGGCCGCCGGCATGTATCTGGGCTTTTACAACTACCGGAAATTTTCCGATCCCTCCAGCGATCTGTTTTGCATTTTGCGGATCACATGCAACATCGCCGCCAGGTACAGGGATCTTGTACTTCCTGAAAATTTGTTTTGCCTGGAATTCATGTATTTTCA
This sequence comes from Desulfobacterales bacterium, assembly GCA_029933295.1. Lineage (GTDB taxonomy): Bacteria > Desulfobacterota > Desulfobacteria > Desulfobacterales > Desulfosalsimonadaceae > JAOZOL01. The sequence continues at coordinate 2,081 of JAOZOL010000391.1, forward strand.
TACTTGTGTTCTCCTGTCTTAAGAACGCCCTGCATGTGGCGTTCTATTTCAAATCACGATAATAGCTGTCGATATTATAGATTGCAGCCATGGGGTTATGTCCCAGCAGCCGGTCTTTTACTGCAAGAACAGTACATAGCGCTTTTGAATATTTAAGGAACAAAGAATCATGCCCTACGCATAATCCCAATAAAATGTTGAAATCGGTTTTTTCATCGTTCAGAATTAAAGCCTGCATAACAGGATTACACATGGCCTCAAAATTGCCGGGAGAAATCTTTTGATCGTCACGTATATCAATTCTTTCTTTAGGGATTCGTCCGACTTTGCACGTAGCGGAAATGACAACAAAACCATGGTTAGACAGCATATTTTCGACAACCCGGGCTTCCTTTCTCAAACCAATACAAAATGCAAGACCAAGTCGCTCGTAATTCATCTTTTTAGAAAATTCAATTATCTCTTCTATCCTTGGTTTTGAAGGCCTTAAATGCTCATATCCCAGTTCTCGATTTGCGTATCCATCAGACTCCTGGATAGCTGCCT
>JAOZOL010000392.1 GCA_029933295.1 Desulfobacterales bacterium
ACACCTTGACCGGATGATTATTTCCTAAAATAGTGCTTGACAAAAATGAAAACGATATTCATTGTATGAACGAGTGTCATAATATGAACAGATGCTATTTTGGACATTGCCGGTAAAGGAAAAATATCATGGGAGTAAAGGAACGAAAAGCACGGGAGTTTAAGCGCAGGGAAGAAGAAATTCTTTCGACAGCCTATAAACTGTTAACACAAATGGAGCCGGTCCAGATGACCATGGAGATGATCGCCGAGCAAACAGAGATCGGCCGCGGAACGATTTATAAACATTTTAAAAGCAAAGATGAAATTTACGCACACCTTATTTTACGCCACCGGGACGTGTTAAGCCGGCGTTTTAACGAGATCGAACAGACCGGGAACAGTGGTGGCGTGCCTCAACTGATCCGTGCATACATGGATTATTGCTTAAAAGATCCGGTTGCCTTTGCCATCCACAAAAGATGTGTCAAACAATACCTGAAATCAAACCTGAGTGATGAATTACTGGGAACCCTAAACAACCAGAAAGACGAGCTCGTCCAAAAGGTTGAAAAACTTTTGCGACAGATCCTGGGTGATTTCCCCTCTACATCTCCTACTGCCCGCTATTTTCTTTATGCCGGGTGGGGGATGCTGCGAGGCGCTATGGACTCCATGCTTGAAGACCTTTTTAATGGAAAACCCATGGATGAGAAGGCGTATTGCCAGGCGGTCGAAAAAATTCTGCTTAACGGCATTTCCGATCTTAATTAACAACTGAAATTAATAAATATAATAAGGAGAATCAACAGATGCATGGTTATAACAAGAATTCGTTCATCCCTGACTGGATAGATGAACCACCCAAAAAAGGCAGTTACCGTTCAATTTTCAAATGGGGAGACCCAAAAGGATTCAAACATCCCAATAAGCGTCTCTATGATCATTTGAAAGAAGCGTTGGAATTAACCGATAATGATTTCAAAAAAAGAGAGGACGAAGGACATGAAGAGGTGGTGTGTGACAATCCCATAGTGCTTGCTGACGTTCATATTCAGGCCATCAAGGCAATCGTCGGCCCTGACAATGTGACACAAGATGGGTATTCAAGAGTTAAGTATTCCAGTGGCATGACAATGATTGAAGTAAATACGCTCAGAAAAAAAGGCAATGAATCTGTGGCGGACATTGTGGTTCACCCGCGTGATAAAGAAGATGTACAAAAAATTGTCTCATATTGTCATAATGAGAAGATTCCCATCTATGCTTATGGCGGCGGTTCTTCGGTGAATTTCGGCCATATGCCGGTTAAGGGCGGCATCTCCCTTGTGATGAAAACACATATGAACAAGATCATTATGTTAAACGAAGCTGATCAGACCGTTCGGGTTCAGTCGGGTATGATGGGACCGGCTTATGAAGATGCGCTGAACCGGGCCCCGGAAATTTTTTCAGCCAAAGGCAAGTATACCGGCGGACACTTCCCCCAGTCTTTTGAGTATTCCTCGGTTGGGGGCTGGGTGGTGACGCTGGGTTCAGGGCAGCAGTCTTCCTATTACGGTGATGCTTACGATCTTGTACTGAGCCAGGAGTTTGTGACGCCTGCGGGGCAGATAAAAACCCTTGATTATGCGGCAACGGCAACAGGTCCTAAAATTAATGATATCATGAAAGGAAGTGAAGGAAGTTTTGGGATTTTAACGGAATTAACCATGAAGATCTTCCGTTATATGCCGGAAAACCAGAATGATTTTGCATTTATATTTCCGGATTGGGAGGCTGCTGTGAGCGCCACCCGTGAGATCAGCCAGGGAGAGTTCGGCATGCCGTCTGTTTTTCGGATCTCCGATCCTGAAGAGACTACCATGGGGCTTAAGCTGTATGGGGTGGAAGGAACTGTGCTGGATAAATTGATTCAGGCAAGAGGCTATGAGTCCGGAAAGCGTTGTTTGTATATCGGCCATACTGAAGGAGAAAAGGGGTTTTCCAGGCATGTTAAAAAGATGGTCAAACAGATTTGCAAAAAACACGGCGCCATGTATCTCACCGGCTACCCTGTTAAAAAGTGGCGGGCCGGACGCTATTCGGATCCTTACATGAGAGAGGATTTGCAGGACTATGGTATTATTTCAGATACCGTTGAATCGTCTGTTTCCTGGTCGAATCTGCATAATCTTCACCAGGGCGTGAGAGCGTTTATCAAAAGTCGACCCAATACCATATGCCTGACCCATGCCTCTCATTTTTATGCCCAGGGAACCAACCTGTATTTTATTTTCATTGCAAAATATAAAGATATTGATGAGTACAAAAAATTTTTGGGCAGGATCATGGATGCCATACAACAACATGGGGGATCCATCAGTCACCATCACGGGGTTGGGAAAATGTTTGGCCCCCTTATGGAAAAACATCTCGGGAAAGAGCAGATGGAAGTTTTGCGTGCATTAAAGCATCACTTTGATCCCAACAATATTATGAATCCCGGCGGACAACTGGGATTGGATTTATAATCATAAACAAAATTACGTGAGGCTATAAAATTAAGGATATGACCATTCAGGAATCACGAAAAGAAATATTTCAAAAAATAAAACGCGAAAGCTGGGATATCGTGATTGTCGGTGGCGGCATCACCGGCGCGG
>JAOZOL010000393.1 GCA_029933295.1 Desulfobacterales bacterium
TGACATATAAATTTTTAAAATCTCAGGAAAACCTGATTAACCTCCCTGTCCCCCGACATCCACGCTAAACAGCGGCGGGATAATCTGATACCCGATAACAGCGTCCTTAGCCGTCATTTCCTTTGCCATATCAACGGCAACATCTAAATTCCGGGCAGGTGTAAAACTGATTTTACGGGCCACGTCAGGCTGTTTTGCACCGGCAAGGATAACCCCTTTGACTTGTTTTAACGCCATTCCGCTCCACATCCAGTTAATCAGACCGTGGGTCCCATGATAGGCAAAATGATGCCGGTATTTCTCAAGATAAACCGGATTATCAGCATAGGGCTCGGACAATTCCTTCCAGCAAAATTCAGGATCCATATGATTTTCCAAATCCTTGTTCCAGAAATCAATATAAGCCGGATGGTGCTCAGGGTGAAATTTTTCCAATCCCGGGTTGCATGCGACTATGACCCCATCTTCTTTAACAAGGGGTTGTCCCCGGTACATCCCCCGCATATACCCGAGAACCAGGCTGCGCAGCAGAATGGGGTTAAATACGGACATCATACTATAGGGACTCATATTGGGAACCCCCAAAATCAGGATATCCACCGGAGCATCTACAACGACATTCTGCTGGGCATAAAGCCGGTCAAGGGTCAGCGGATGAACCTGGTCGATGTCTCCAGCATGAACAGCGACCAGTCCGTAAGCCGAACGTAACCGGTTTCGAATAAACCGTTTCATAAACTGAGGGGAAAAAGAAGCCCCGCCAAACGCCACTTTTAAAAGCCTTTTATTAAAATCACCCCTATGCTTTTTTATGAACGGAGACAACAGCCCTTCAATTAAAGGGGGCCAGACCTGATTGTTTAAAACGGTTTCAATCTGAAAAATATTGTATTTTTTTTTAACCCGGCCGCCCATCTCTTTTAGCGCCTGATGCATGGGGCTGTGGGCAGGGTCCATAATCGAATCCACTCCGTTCCACTCTTTTGGCGTGTGATGGTGGCGGATACTGCGCCATGACCCCAGGCCGACCAGGATGCTTTTCCACCCCCCGTTCATGGATGTAAAATTGACATTCACATATATGGTAATATCCGATTCATCCACAGCCCGGTTGATTTCAATTTCATTGCCAGACGCATCTGTTCCAAGATCGATAAGCCTGTCGCCTATGGTCGCATCATGGCATTCAATCCGATCCGGACCCAGTTTGCGGATGACTTTTTTCCCCAGGACAGTTGCCAGCTCTTTTAATGTCCATTTTCGATGAAGCCCATTGGCACAGATCAGCCGGATCTGATCATTTGATATGCCGATACGCTCAAGACGTTCCAATAACTCCCAAATAATCAATCCCCTCACATCCTTTTGCATGAGCGGTATGGGCAGGCATAAATCATCAAAGGCGATGGTCACACGACTTCTGCTGTTTAACTGCTTCTCTAAAGGTTCCGCCCCTACAGGATGATCCAGGGCGTTCTGAATCGCTTTTATCGGATCTAAGGCCGGATTTTCCGGCGGGTTGGCATAGAATAACCGGGTATCTTCAGGGAACCGGCCGATCTTGATATCATCACCATAAAAAATTAATTCCTCCATATTTTTCCCCCTTGAACCTCCTCGCTAAACGATTACCATGTCCGGCTTTCTCACTTCCATCCGCCCTTTAAAAAAAATCCAGATACCCAGTCAACCAGTCTCCGGGGCGAAAACCGGACAAGTACAATATGAAACAACCAGGCATTGAATCCGGTAACATATAAAAATTTACGCTTTTCAAGTGCGTTGACCGCTTTTTTTGCAATCCATTCCGGTCGTCTGAGTCCGCCGCTGATAGCATACCACCTTAAATTCTCCGGAAATCCGCCTTTTGTTAAAATGTCTGTGGCCGTATAAGGCGGATTTAATGTACATACGGTTACGCCCGTGCCTTTTAACTCGGCCCGAATACCCTGCGAAAGGCTTTGAAGACCGGCCTTGGTGGCACCGTAAACCGTCTGAAACGGGGTGGGCTGTAATGCGGAAACGCTTGACGTATTGTAAATAAGTCCGGATTTCCGCTTAATCATGTCCGGCAGAAAAAGATGCATTAGTCGTGTCGGCACCTGCAAATTAAGCTGTATGGTTTTTTCCAGCGGTTCCCATGGCTGTTCCCAAAACCTGCCATAAGCAGCAATACCGGCATTGTTAACCAGCACATCGATGCCCCCTGTTTTTTCTTTTACCTCTTGATGCAACCGTTCAGGTCCGTCAGGCGCAGTAAGATCAATCGCAAAACACCATGTTTTTATATGAAATTGTTCTTCAATATCTTTGGCGACCGAATCAAGCAGCGCATTTTCTGACGGCAACGCACCCAGTGCAAGATGTGCCCCGCGTGCTGCGAATTCATGGGCAAGCGCCTTGCCGATACCTGTGGATGCCCCGGTGATCAACACTTTTTTGTCCTTAAAATTGATCCTTCCCATCTCTCCTCCTCGTTTGACGATATTAACACCTGATGAATTTTTGTTTTTTTATCATAGCAATTCTTAAGCAGATGATCAAATGATTGATTTCCTGAATTTATTTAGCCTGTAACAAGCCAGCTTTCGTGCTTGTCATATCTGACCCAAAA
>JAOZOL010000394.1 GCA_029933295.1 Desulfobacterales bacterium
AAATGATTGAAATAATTACCCGGCATCTTAAAAACAAAGGAATCGGCTTTGCCGGTATTACCGGTAAGACCCGAAACCGGGGACGTGAAATTGAAGGGAATTCAAAACTGTAGGGTGGATTAGCGAAGCGTAATCCACCAAAAATTCAATTGTGCCTGTTGGCCAAATTTTTTTGTGACTAATGTTTTTGATTTAAGAAGGAAAAATTTTTATGAATATTGACATTGAATTATCCAACATTGACATTTCAGAGCCGATCATTGCCCAGTGGGCATTGCGCCGCATTGACGATATGGGTAAAACAGATGAAAAGCAGGCACGAGAGATGGAAGATTGTCTGTTTACGGATGATGTGATCAAAAAATTGTTGGATAAGGGGGACGCCCCTTTTTTATTATCAAGAATGATTCAAGTATTGCAGGCTGAGAAATTCAAAAACTTTGTTCCATTGCTGTCTGAAAAGTGGAAAGACGATAGGGGTGGGATGGAGCTTCTGGCAACTTCTATTGGCGTTGTTATTGCAAAAAATAATCCAGAAGAGGCGGCCGACCTTTTTGAGCTTTTTTGCAGTCAGGGCGCCTCTCAGTTTGAGGAATCCGGAAAATGGATGGATGTGTTTAACGGGCTCCCGTATTTAAACGCCGACCGTCAAAAACAAATAGCGAACCTGATGATCAACGCATTTGAAAAGGCGGCACCCGGAGAAGACAATAGCCAGCTTCTGTCTTCGATAATGACACTGATGTGGCATCATCATCATTCCCGGTTTGAAAATGTTTTGCGGGATTATATTTGCCGGATGCCGTCAAAGGATTCGGGAAAATCCTATGCCTGGATGCTCCGTTCAATTGTTGAATTGCTGGGTCTGTCGAGCAGTGAATATTATCTGATTGTCGATATACTGAAAGGTTACCCGGCACCCTGGCCGTCTGGAATCAGTGATTTCTACGATCCGTCTGTTCCGCCGGAGAAATTGGATTCTGCCATCCGTGATATCAAGAAACGATCTTTTAAATCCATTCATCGTTTTGTATCAGAAAATTTGTTTTTGGTAACCGATGACCGGGTAAGGTCCCTTTGGCAATCGCTGTTAGATGATAAAAAGTTGATATCCGACCTGCACAAAAAAAAGCAGCGGCCGTTTTTTTACGCCATGCTGTTTTGTGCGGTGACATCCGCACTGCGGGTAAAGTCTCTTTCTTTTGAAACGTTTTCCATGGAAAAAGTTGCTTTTTTGCTGTCCGCCCAGGTGGAAGAAGTCCCGGATATTCCTGCATTTGTTTCATATTTTAAAAAAGCCGACCGGGCGGACGCTGTCGCCTGCCTTACGGAAGCACTGGATCAGATGATTGCGTCCGTACAAAGCAATGAGACCTTAAGCGTTATTGCCGAAATAGATTACGATGAGTTTTTGGAACCCTTAACCCGGGCATTATGCACGGAAGAAATCAGTGATCCTTTTTTTCAATCAGTTTTTGATATGATCGTTCGATTTGGGGAGCGGGCGATTGACTTTTTTGACACCTGTTTTTTGGAATTAAATGAAACCGGAAAGACCGTCATATTGGGCATAATTTCCAAAATCGGCGGGAAGAAGGCGGTCTCGTTTTTGGAAAAATATTTTGATGACTGCATGGCCCTTAACAGGGGTGAGACACTGTCTGCATGCGAGGAGTTGGCATGCCGTTTCTGCCTTGATCGAATCCGACCGAAAATAAATAAACATCAGATAGATATAGATGATTCGTATATGCTGATATCGCTTTTAACTGGTGAACGAACACCTGAAATTCAAAAAATGCTGAAAGCATATTATCAACGGGAACAGGAGAATACGCGGGTTCTGAATTCTTTTCATTCCGGAGATATTATTGATACGTTTAAACCGTATATGGATATTGAACTCAAATGCAGGCATTGTGGTGATATTAACACATATCGTACCAAACGGGTGATTGTCGATAAAACCGGCGACAACTATGTTGCCCAGGAAATAGAATGTATCAATTGCAGAAAATTTCCGGAGTTTGATATTACGCCTTTCGGCAACCGGAGAATTACCACGGAAATGATACGGTTGACGATGATCAACTCACCTGAGGATATCCAAAAAGCCAGGGAGATTTGCCCCATCGAGATGCAACGCTTCTCAGCCTTTGGAAAAGAGATGAGTGTCTCACAGGCTATTGAAACCTATAAAAACAGGATCACCGATGAACCTGACAATGCGGAATACCTTATCGGCCTGGGAAATATTTATTTTTATGTGGATAAATGGACGGATGCCATCCCTCATCTTGAAAAAGCGATTGCACTGGACCCGGAATATGTTGAAGTCTATTATACTCTGGCCGAAATTGCCGAAGCCAAAAATGATGTGGACAAGGCCCTGGCATGGCTGAAAAAAGGAGCCCCGTATTTAAAATTGTTAAAATTTATGAAATATTCCAGGATTGACCCGGATGAATTTACAGAAGAATACATCAGTTTTCATAATGAATTGCTTATCCGCACTGGCGGCCCGGAAAAAGACAGGATAGAGCCCATTTATGAGCCGGATCGATCTAATGCCCCATCATCAGTCCCTTATTTTAGGGAGAATAAAAAAATCGG
>JAOZOL010000074.1 GCA_029933295.1 Desulfobacterales bacterium
CGTAGATGCGCGGCGCCGAGCGCGCAGACGTACTTTTTGTACTTCAAGTGCTCGGTAACAAAGCAGATGCGGTGCCCTGTGAATGCTTACAAAATATCAGGTCTGGGTCACACGAAGTATTTCCGAAATGGTTGTCGTTCCATTTAATACTTTTTGAATGCCGTCATCGTAAAGCGATGTCATTCCCTGACGGTTTGCTTCTTTTTTAATCTGGTGTGAATCATGGGTTTTTAAAATCATATTCTGCAATTCTTCATTTAACACCATAAATTCATAAATACCGATCCTGCCCTTATACCCGCTATTAAAACATTTCGAACATCCTTTGGCGCGATAGATGGTCGGTGTATCAGATTGGCCGACCTTAAAGCCCAATCGCTCCAACGTCTCTTCATCCGGGTTATACGCTTCCCTGCACTCCTTGCATAATACTCTGACAAGTCTTTGTGCAATCACGGCGATTACCGAAGAGGATATCAAAAAAGGTTCCACGCCGATATCCTTAAGCCGGGTAATGGCGCTTGCGGCATCATTGGTATGCAGGGTTGAAAAAACCAGATGGCCGGTAAGAGCTGATTGAACACCGATGTCCGCTGTTTCCTGGTCCCGCATCTCTCCAATAAGGATAACGTCGGGGTCCTGCCTGACAATAGATCTCAAGCCTTTTGCAAAGGTAAGATCAATCTTTGAATTTACCTGAATCTGCCCGATTCCTTTTAACTGATACTCTACCGGATCTTCAATGGTAATGATATTGATGTCCGATGAATTGATTTTCGATAAAATCGAATAAAGAGTGGTGGTTTTACCGCTGCCGGTGGGGCCGGTGACAAGTATAATCCCATGGGAGGAAGTAATTAACTGATTAAGAATTTCCAGATTTTCATTATTTAAACCAAGATCGGCCAATCTGAACAGGGTGTTTGATTTATTCAGCAGCCGTAAGACCAACCGCTCACCATGGGTGATCGGAATTGTCGAAACACGGATATCAATACTCTGATCTCCTATTTTAACCTCAAAACGACCGTCCTGGGGCAATCGTTTTTCAGCGATGTTCATTTTTGCCATGACTTTAATTCGTGAAATCAAAGAAGGCTGCATCCATTTCGGCGGCGTCAGAAGATCATATAAGACACCGTCCACACGATAACGAACCTTAAAACTATTCTGATATGGTTCGATATGAATATCGCTGGCACCGCTTTTTACGGACTGGGATATAATATGATTCACCAGCTTGATAATCGGCGCGTCACTTGTATCATCTAAAAGATCTGAGGTTTCTTCGATTTCACTGATAATATCATTAGCATTTTCTTCCATATCCTCCACGAGTTGTTGTGCGGTATCTCTGCTGCTGTCGTAGGCTGTATTAATTAATGAAAGGATTGAATCCCTGGTTGAAAGAACAAAATCAACATCATTCCATGCAAGTATTTTTAACACATCATCTAACGGCGGGAACAAAGAGGGGTCATTGATAACAATAAAAGCCTTTTCTTTGTCATTTTGTTGCAAAGCACTCTCATCAGCCATTTCTGTTTCCCCCTGTACTGATTGAGCGCTTTTAACAGGAACAATTAAATATTTTTTTAAAAATTGAATTGAAATATGCTGGGTGAAATCCGTATCAAACGTTTCGACAAAAAGTTTGGGCCGAAAAGGGATGTTATATAATTTGCTGTATGCTTCCAGAAGCTGAATTTCGGTGACAACCTGCTTTTTTATTAATATTTCAGCAAGAGTCGCGTTTTGTTCAAGACAGGCCTGCTGTGCTTCTTTGAAATCTTCTTCGGAAACATCAAAATCCTGATGTAAAATATGTAACAGGCTTTTATTCATTTATTTTTATGGTTACTCTGCTTTTTTTATTTTAAAGTCTTCGGTCTTCAGCCTATCCACCTAAACAGCTACAATCACTCACTCACTCATAATTATATCAGATAACGGGAGACCTGGTTTTTCATTATAAAGTTTGATGTTGCCTTCCTCAAGTTTGTTCATCTGCTTTGATTTTCCATCAAACATGTCTTTGGCTTCTTCCGGGCCTTCCAGAACATGCGGGGTCAGAAATATATAGAGATTGGTTTCTTCTTTCGCCTTTCCCATGGATCTAAAAAGCCAACCGATAACCGGTATGCTCCCCAGACAGGGAACCCGGTAGTTAGTGGAAGAAAGGGCCTCGTCAATGAGCCCGCCGATGACCACTGTATTTTCATCGTTAACGATGACCGTCGTGTCCACGGTTCGTTTTAAAGTCGTAGGTTGAAACAGATCCGTGGTTGTCTCAAGCTTTGTCGCCTCAAGTCCGATTTCAAGACGAATTTGCCTGTCTTTGTTGATTTGAGGCGTTACTTCAAGGCTGATACCCACATCCTTGTATTCGTAGTTACTGTAATTCGTATCTCCGCTGCTGGCCTTTGTCAGATAAGGAACATTTTTGCCCACGGTGATTTTTGCGGTTTCATTATCCGTTGTCAGAAGCTGAGGGGTTGAAAGGATATGAACATCCTTGTCTTTTTTATATGCATTAATCACCGCAGCAATATTGGGAAACACGACATTGCCCACTGTGATCGCTTCCCCGAAAACGCCCACGGAAAATCCTGGTGGGAGCATAGACGGTTGACCCGCTGCCGCCATGGCGGAAGAAAGATAACCCGCGTCGCCTCCCATGGCGCCGCCGGAAAACCCGCTTCCCCAGACACCGTTTTTGTCCTGATAGCTGGCATTTCCCCCAACCATCCATTCTGTCCCAAGATTTAACGACCTGGCTTTGTTGATTTCCATGATTAAACACTCAATATACATCATGGATCTCATGATATCTAATTTTTTGATAATATCCTTTAACACCTCATAATCATCTTTTTCAGCAACAATGATGAGACTGTTCGTGGCTTTATCCGCTGTTATTTTTACATCCTTTGAAACAACAGGGGCTACCTTCTTGCCCTTGGCCTTGTCCCCCTCTTTTGTGGGAAATTCCTGAAGCACCTGTGCAAGTTCTTCGGCCTTGGCATTTTCCAGATAATACACATGTATTTTTTCCTTGCCCTTGGGCATCTCCTTATCCAGCATGGATATTAACTTTTTCACCCGCTCGGTATCCGCTTCACTTGCCAGTAAAATAATGATGTTTGTGCGTTTGTCAGAGACCAGGGTAATGTCTTTCTTGCCTTTTTTACGTTGCTGCGCCTGTGCATTATAAACCGAATCAATGGTTTTTGCCATTTCATCTGCATCGGCATATTCAACGGGTATAATTGCAATCTGTTTACCTATGCCTGTCACATCAATGGCATCAATAATACGAATCAGTCGCTTGATATTTGAATACACATCCGTGATGATAATCATGTTAGTTGGCGCATATGCCAGTACGACACTGCTTTTTGAAACCAGCGGCGCACAAAGCTGTTTGATCTCATTGGGGTCTGCGTATTTTAAATGGATTAACTGGGTAACAATTTTATCGTTGGCAGAATCTGATTCTTTTTTCAAACGGGTTTCAATATTCATTGTCCGGGCATACGGTGCCGGAATGATTTTAGTTACTTCACCCGCATCGACTGTTGCATATCCATGAACATCAAGGACGGACTCGAAAACCGCATAGGCTTCTTCCACGGATATTTTGGTCGGAGAAATCACTGAAATATTCCCTTTTACCCGCCTGTCGATGATAAAATTTTTTCCGGTCAGTTCACTGATAAATTTTATAAACACATCAATATCCACATCATTAAAATCAATGGAAATAAATCTTTCTTCAGGCACACTTTCAGCAGCCGGAGGTGTAGATGTAGTAGATACGGCGGCGGCTGGTTGAGCGGTGGTGTGGGTGTCGGCGTGGATGGCAGGAGCATTTTCACCGGGAACCAATTTCTGATCAGATTGCGCAAAAGATGCTGAAAAATTACCCGCAATAAGATTCACCAGACAAAAACATGAAATAACGATCAACCCTTTTTGATAAAATCTCATATTAACATTCCGATTTTTTGTTTTAAAAAAAATTATTGAATTTGATACCCGATTGTTAATGGTTCACCATGTCGTTCAAGCTGAACTTCGACGGATGAAGATGATTTAAGACTTTCATAAAATTTTAACGCATCATCAACTGACTGGATTTCATTGCCGTTCACGCCCTTAACGATATCCCCGTTTCTCAGGCCCATTTCTTTAAATATGGAATTGGCCCGGACATGGCTTAAAAGCAAACCGTCTGGTTTGCCGTCTTTAAAGTGCGGCCTTACCTTGACCTGGCTCATGAGCTGATTAATATTTTTTAACGATTCATTGATTTTTTCACGGTCAATACTAACCGTTTCATTATAATCAGACCGCTCTCCCGGCCTGAACAGTTCCATTTTTTCCGAAAAAGGTGACGAACGCTTCTTTTTATTCTTGTCTTCACCCATTAAAAGAATTTCATCTTTTCCATTTATGCTTAAAACCACCTTTTTTCTTAAAATCATCTTGATCTCGGCCTTCTGGATCGTATCGCCGGCCCTGTACAAACCCTGTTTGTGTTTTTTGATGTCTTCTATGACAGCATAGGCGTTATCCGTTCCCCCTGTAACCGTGCCTAATAATTTAAGCTTCATGCTTGTCTGCTTTAACTTTTCCAGATCAGCATCGTCAAGCTGGTTATCCGATTTAGCCGCGTTTTCTTTTGTTTTAAACAAATCACGATCTGTTATGGATTGATATGCCAGAATGCGTTTGTTTTTTATTTTTTGTCTTGGGTTTTTATTATTATGGGAATTTAAAACCGATTCGGTGGTTACTGAATCACCCGAAAGTGATGCAGAAAGCAACTTTGCGGAAACAATCCGATAAAACAGCTCCACGGAAAAAAACACAATGAGCGTAACTAAAATAATATTTATTAAAAAAAATAAATTTTTTATCATAACAAAAATTAATAAGAATTATATGATTTTAAAAACAGGCTATCCGTATCATATCTTAAAAAATGAGCAAACAGAATTTATTTTAGTGAAAAATTCGGACCCTCCAATGTCCCTGAAATTCTAAAGGGGACCCCGCCCTTTTTCATCTTTTTGCTAAAGATACTCCCTATTTCTTTTATCAGCTCAGGGTGCGGCTTTAACGTACCGGAAATGCTAATACGACTTTTATTGATCGGGTGTGCTAAATTAATGAACCCCTTTGCATCTCCCGATAACTGCCGGCCGTCTATTTTAAAGTGGTTAAGGGTTATTTTCCGTCTGATCATCTCAAATTTCGCGTCAATGGCTGTAAAGGACAACTGATCAATCCCAAACAGAGAAGGGTTAAATTTTATACTGCTGTCAGAAATAGTTATTTCCGCATTCCCCTTATCGTTATTTGCTTTTTGATTGTTAAAAAAAATTTTCCCCCGGGCGGTACCGGTTATCTCATATGCGACAAACTCTTTCAGGCTTTGAATTTGACTGATTTGAATGTCTTTAAATGCCAAATTTAAATTCAGCTTCGATTCGGGCTTAAATGCAATATCCGCAATTCCTTCCAAATGGCCGTCATAAGCGAGTCCATTAATAAAAAAAGTTTTATTAATGGATAATAATGACAAATAGGCTGGTCTGATTTTCAATTGATCCGCACAAAGGATGGGCTTGTTTTGATTATATATTGCCGGTGATTTTAGTTTCAGACCGGGCGGGAAGCTCGGCATGGCCTGATCGGTTGATATTTTATATCCCGGCAACAGACCGTTGATATGATGATTGATATATGATGTAAATGCTTTGCCGGGGAAAAGATAATAAAGAAAAAAAATCGTTACACAGACAATATATAAAATGTAGGAAAGCCATTTTTTCATAAACGTGTTATATCCTATGATTCCATTGTTTCCACCTGAAGGACGGCACCAATTAACCCGCTCGACTTCTCGGTTTTCGTTATTGACAGACGCTTTACCATCAACATATTCTTTGATGTCTCCACCTTGAATAAATAGGATGTCAGGTCTTTCATGGTAATTTCGGTAAGTTTCATTTCCACTCGTGATATTTTCAGGCCAGAGCCTTCCGCTACAGTGGTGGAAGGCTTCATATAAGCGATATGAGCCTTTAACCCGGTCTCCCCCGCAAGACCGTCAAGAAATGAAAAAAGCGTGAATCCTGCGGTTCGATTTTCAAACCCCTGTTTTGATGATTCTGCTTTTTTTTGAATGGCAAGATACTCCGATCGAAGCGTTTTCATTTCAGAGAGTGTACTTTTTTTTGCCTCCAGTCTGTTTTGCAGTGCGTCCCGTTTTTCAATGACCGGCATAATGATCAATTGAACAAGGATAAAAACAGATAAAAAAATAATCGCTGCTGAAACCGTAAGCTTTTCGCGTTTATTTAAGTTTAAATTCATATTAACCCATTTTGTCTGCATAAGGCTGCTCATAAATCTATTTTAAGTTTAAACTGAATACGGTTTGATGTTTTTTCAAGGTTCGCTGAACTTATTGTAATATTTTTTATCGTCTTTGCACGCGCCAGTTTTACTTTAATTTCGTCAACAGAATTAAACGTATCCGTGTTTCCGGAAATAAGCAGATTCTTGTCCCCCCTGACAAACCGGGTAAATTCCACATCAAGCTGTTTTGGAATCAGGGAACTGATATCATTTAAAATATCAATATTTAAGACTCCGTCCCCAAGCTCTCCTGTGAAAAGATTTTTCTTTTGCTCCTGTGCAAGCCGAACACGCATCTGCTGCAATGGATCAACGATTTTCGTGACATCAGGTAACGTTGCCTGAAAAATACCCGCAATCTGCTTGTTTAATTGATTCACTTCCTTTTGAAGAAAATGAGCGTCAAACAAAACATTAAACATGGCAATAACAAATACAAAAGCTGCAGCTAATCCTGTTTTAATAAAGTCGTTTTTATATTCTTCCCAGTATTTTTTAGCAATTGACCGTTCGCCATAAAAATTTATGGTGCTGATTCCGAGAATTTCAACAACTGCAAGGCTTAACGTATTGTTTAACAAAGCGTGATCAGGCTGGATATCGCTTGCAATCGTTAAATTTAAATTAACCTCGCTTAATATATCCGCCTGTTGTACGGGGACTCCCAGTACATTGTTAATAGCCTGTTGCAAATCGTCTTCAATCAAATCATTTCCGGATGTAACAACACCGGATATAAAAACAATTGCCGGCTCAAAATCAACAAGAAGCAGTGATTCAAAAGCCGTAAGGGTCTGGGCAAGCCTGTCAACCAGTTGTTTTTGTTTTAACATGGGATCAGATGATTTTGTGACAAAAGATCTTGCAAGACGGACGTGGCCGGATAAAATCGCAAAAACCGTACAATAAATTCCGTCAATATCCACAAAAATAAAATCTTTATGCACATCTGAAAATCTGGAGAGGCAAAGCGCTGAGGGCAATCCTGACGGTGTTACAATGCTGGGAACAATATTATTTTCTTTTAAATCCGCCATGAGCGTTTCCAGCATGGCTGTATTTACCGCACCGACAAAAACATCCGTGTACTCCGCCTGCCGGATCATCTGGAAGTCAACTTTCACATCCTCCATGGCATATGGTAATGTGGGTTCCAGCTCAAACGGAAGTATCTGCCCGATTTTTTTCCGGTCCTTGAACGGAACCTGAAGATTGCGGTATGATATGAATTCCGAAGAGAGTGAAACAACGTATTCGCAACCTGAGAGATCCAGATCTTTCACCACATTTTTCAGGGCATCGACAATTCTGGTTCCTGATAAATCCTGCTCATTCTTAGAATCCACATAAGGAATATACCTATGTTCCTCGATCTGGTTACCTTTGAGGCTGTTTTTAACTAACAGCCCGGATATACCGTTATGCCGGATATCAATTGCAAAAATTTTACCACTCATAAGAAATTATTTAAACCTTTTCCGGCACTCAATTTGGCTTGCCTGATATATGCCAGCAGAACGATATCACTACAAATTGAGTGCCGGATGATCGCACGGTTAGCGCTGTCAGAAACTTTAGGCAATTTAGCTCACTTTAGTCACTTCAAACTTTTTGAATTTTGAAATATTTTGTTATAAAATGCAAATGAGTGTTTATAACCTATTCATTTTTCCAATTCAATACTTTACAAAACCATTTGCCGGATTTGCTGTCTTTTTCCCGTTTCACGACCACTGTTGACGTCATGTGAATATCATGTAAAACAGCACTGCACTCAATTCTGAAAACATCGCTTTGAGTTGTAAGAAGACCATCCTTGATTTCAACGTCACTGCATCCGGGGACGTCTTTATACCATGTGAGGCCGTTAAGATCATGGAGAAACTGACCGTCTGAGGATTCAATCCGGTAAGCATATATTTCAGGAGCTAAAAAATCCTGGCCTACGGGTAATAACGCGGCAATAACCGGCAAATCCGCCGTATTTATATTTATTTTTCCATCATAGGTAAACTTGTCATTTAACTGAGCAATTCCCTGGACAGTGATATATCTGGAAATACCCAGCAATTGTTGATCAGCACTGTAAAAAAGTTCCGGCGTAATTCCTTTTACCCGGGTAAGTTCCTCGATATACCGAAACGGGCCATTTCTGCATAAATAGGGAGGTTCCTGATCCTGATAATATTCCTTTTCCGCGCCGTTTAATCCGGTAATTGCATCATTATCATCTGCGTCCAGCCAGTCCTTGACAGGATTAATTATGGCACTAGGTTCAATGATTTCTTCCATAAACTCTTCATCATCCTGCTGCTGCAGAAGGATTAATCCAACAAACCGATACCAGAAATCTTTTTGGAGAGCATTGAAATCCCTGCCTTTCGGAAATGCAACCAGCGAATTAACCTGAATTTTTCCAAGTTCATCGCTGATATCCAATAAAATATTCCCTTCATCAAATGTAAGATTAGACAAATACTCATCAATTTTTTCCGGATTTGCCCAGTCTTCCTGCAGCGAGTCGATTTCTGATGCATTCTTATCTACAATTAATATGGATTCGGCAATATTGATTCCTGATTTGATCATATGAGATATGGTCAACCGGTCCCTCACAATAGATGAGTCGGTTACGGCGGCTTGAATCTGTCTGTTGAGTTCAAAGGTAACGGCAACCAGTATCGTGATTACGGTTAACGTGATAATCAGCGCAATGCCACGATTATTCATATATGATTTTGCATCCGGATTCATTCTATTCAGACTTCTCTCTATACACGGGCAGGTTCAATTTTGTGTAAAACGTATGAATTTCCGAATTATAATTGATCGTTAAAGTTATCTCAATAGCCCGGGGCGTCGCATATTTATTTGAACTGGAATCAGAATCCCATGTTTCATATTCATCGCCTTCATCATCAAAATAGGCAAAGGAGAGTCCCTCAAGCCCTTCACACAAAACCGGATCGCTGTCTTTTTCTTCAAACTCATAATCTTCTTCGTCAAAATACAGGGTATCGGCTCGTTTTAATACATACTCTGTTTCCGGGTAACCCCTTTCTTTGATATAATATACGATCTCGGCAATCCCGTTTTCAGTATCTTTAGCCATGGAAAGATGGGCAAAAGATGCAAATCTGAGCTGTGAAAACGTTTTTGTCCCTTTAAATGTTTCCGTGCCGACAAATCCATATGGATCAGGCGGATCATTATAATCCGGAGGATGGTATAATGGCTTTTGTTCAACGTAGATCGCGTTTAAGTCCGATATTATCCGGTTAAGACAGACCCTCGCCATTTCAAAAGCGCCCACACCGTTATTAATGGCTTCAGCCCTTCCGATCACCGCATTAAATGATCCGTAAACCGTTGTTATAATGATAGCAAAAATAAAAATCGCGATTAAAATTTCAAGCAGGGTAAAGCCGGATCGCGACCGATGAAATATATCAAATTTTGATGCGAAAATGTTATTCATGATGCTATCGTAAAAAATCGAATTCAGACGGCAAAGTAAAAAGCGCCAAATTCGAGGCGCGCAAATCCTCAGCAATGAGGCGTACTTGGCGTACGTTGAAGCAGCTGGGGATGCAGCGCAACAAAAAATTTGGCCTTTTTGCGAAGCCGTCATTCATTATCGGACCCGGAGTCAGTATTCATATACTCTCGGAGGGAAAATTTAAG
>JAOZOL010000004.1 GCA_029933295.1 Desulfobacterales bacterium
TGTCGTCCCGGCTTGAAGCATGCGCTGAATCACTAAGAAATTACCCGGATGCCGCAGATATGGCCACTGTTAAAGCCCGGTTTATGAGGTATCAAAAATTGTTGTAACCGATTTTTCGGGACATATACCGCCAATTCACGTCTGATGACATACTTCGCAAGCAAAACCATATCAAATAAAGCAGTTTTTAAAACTGGTTGAGAAACATAATCTTAAACCGGAGGATTAGCGATAGATTCGAATATTCATTCCAACGAACAAGGATAAATCTGTGTACGTGTAAATGGGTCTAAAGGATAGAGTGAAGAGCAGATTTCACCCTGCCCTCCCTCATCAATATGCATTCTGGCTTTGTTTCCAAAGGGGATTTTAAATGAAATATGTTAAATCAAAGTATGTTATTGCGATGGCAGGCTGGCTGTTTGTCTCTTATTCTGTTTTCTTTTTTATCCATGACGATCAAAAAATAATATTTTTAACAAAGGAAGACGGGGTGTTTGAAACAGCCGGTGCTGTTTTTTTTCTGCTTTCCGCCATAATATTTTTTGCAATATTTTTAAAAAACAGAAAAAACAACCAAAGGTCTGTCTTTAAAAATATTTTCTTCCTTTTGTTGGCTTGTGTCTTCCTTTTTGCCTTTTTGGAAGAAATCAGCTGGGGGCAGCGAATTTTCAATCTGTCAACTCCGCAATTCCTTCAAAAAATAAATAAGCAGGGAGAAATCAATATTCATAACATATGGATATTTGATGGCCACGCAAAAGATGGAACGAAAAAGACCGGATTGGCATTGATGCTGAGCATGGAACGGCTTTTTTCAATTTTTTTGATTACCTACTGCTTCTTGTTGCCGGTTTTATACAACCTGTATGGACGGGCAAAGAGGGTCTTGGACAGGATCGATTTCCCAATTGTTCCCATGGCCATAGGCACTGTTTTCTTGTTAAATTACCTGTTGGCAAAAATAATTATATTTCAGATAGATAGCCGGTTATTACACCGTTCTGTTACCGAAATTAAGGAATGTAATGTTGCTGTTCTTCTTTTTATTATAAGCATCTGGTTTATTAGAACGTATAACGCAGGCCCGACCCCAAGGTCCCCCAAGGTCACAAGTTCACAAAATCAGTGACAAAAATTCCAGGGATTATGCTGGAGAAGGCACCCACCGGAATGTGGGAACCGTATTCGGAATCCACCTACGGCCATGCAGGCGCTTTAAAGTTTGCTCAAAATAATCAGTTATCCTGATACTGACAACCCCGGTGCCCCTGGATACAAAACTGGAATCTCTGCTCATTTTAAATCAGGAAGTCTGTTTCCAAATTTTTTGAAAAATTTTATAGCGACCACATACCCGGCAGCCTCTTTATTTATAAGGTATTGGTTAAGAAAATATTTACAATGTATTGTTTTTTAAATAAATTTCACCAGCCAGAAAAGCCAAAAACAACCGCCCGAATTTTACGATCTCTTCGCTCCTGTATAAAACTGATGAACCGGTCACCTTCATAAAAAACTTATTTCTAAGGTATGGCACCATTGATTTTTCAAATGTGATAATTTTAAAATGCAACTGTCAAGCAGGTTAAGAAAGCATTTTTTTTAAAAAAAATGTAAAAACCGCATTTTTTCTATTGACAAGAGCGAAAACCTCCTTTAACGTAGCAAACAATCAGGGTTTTTCAGCACCACTAACGTAAAAAAGGAGGGAATAATGACAAAAGCAGAATTGGTAGAAAAAATGGCCAAAGACGCAAAGATTTCAAAAGTCGCCGCATCAACCGCTTTGAATTCTTTCATGGAAGGTGTAACCAAAGCTTTAAAGAAAAAAGACGGCAAAGTAACCCTCGTCGGCTTCGGTACGTTTGCCAAGGTTCGCCGTAAAGCCAGAACCGGTCGGAATCCTCAAACCGGCGCTCCGATTAAAATCAAGGCTCGCAATGTAGTTAAATTCAAAGCAGGCAAGGCATTAAAAGACGCCGTGTAACTCAGATCAGCCCAGTTTATAAAAACGGGACAACATGATGGATATAAATTCTATACACTTGTTGCCCCGTTTTTTTTATTTATACTGTATATCGAATGCTGAAATCCGTATATTCACCGGTGTACGGCACCACGCTGACAGCCACCCCGGCTACGGATGACATGGGAGCTCCTGTTTCACACCACTTAATAATTGCATCAACATCCCCGGCATCACCTTCAAAAACAGCTTCAACCGTACCATCGCGCTTATTTCTAACCCAGCCGTTGACGCCATTCCGTTGCGCCTCACGTTCGGTCTCCATTCGAAAACAAACACCCTGAACCCTTCCGCTGATTATTACGCGGGCAGCTTTTTTCTCAGGCATATCTAACCTCAACTAATTATTTTTTCTTATCACCTGAATTTTGCATGAAAAACTCAGATATTAATTCAGCCTCACTGATTACCTTAACCCCCAGACGCCGGGCCTGGGCCAATTTTGAACCCGGCGATTCACCGGCAACCAGATAATCTGTTTTTTTACTGACCGAGCCGACAACTCTGCCCCCTGCCCCTTCAATCATTTTTTTGGCCTGGGGTCTTGTCATGGTTTCCAGTTTACCGGTTAAAACAAAAGTCATCCCGGTTAAAGGTTCATCCCCCTTGATGGTTTTATCTTTCTTGAAGGTGATGCCGCTTTCCAGCAGCCGGCGAATGGTTGCACGATTTTTTTTCTGACCAAAAAAATCAACAATGCTGGCGGCAACGGTGGGACCGATTCCATCAATCAATTCAAACGACTCAGCCGTTGCAACAAAAATTGCTTCAATATCATCAAATGCCTCGGCAAAAATCCGGGCAATGTGTTCACCCACATGACGAATTCCAAGCGCATACAAAAACCGCGCAAAACTGATATGCTTGCTGTTTTCAATGGCCAGCAGAATATTTTCCGCCGATTTTGATCCCATCCGTTCCAGATTTTCTAAAACATCTTTGGTTAAAAAAAACAAATCCGCGTATGATGAAATTATATTTTTATCAACGAGCTGATCAATCAGTTTATCGCCTAAACCCTCAATATCAAAGGCCCCTTTGGAGGCAAAATGTTTGATGTTCCCTTTGATCTGGGCCGGACAGTTTATATTAATGCATCGCGTTGCGGCTTCGCCTTTGATACGAACGACCGAGGCGCCGCAGACCGGGCATACGAATGGCATGGAAAATGGCCTTTCCGTTCCATTGCGACATGATACAATGACCTTCACAACTTCCGGTATAACATCACCTGCACGCTGGACAAAAACCATGTCCCCGATACGGACATCCTTTTTTTTTACTTCGTCCTCATTATGCAGCGTTGCCCGGCTGACCATGACCCCGGCCACATTCACCGGTTCCAGATGGGCAACCGGCGTCAATGCGCCGGTCCGTCCCACCTGAACCTGAATATCGACCACCCGCGTCCGTTCCTGCAATGCTTTAAATTTTATCGCTATGGCCCATCGTGGGCTCCGGGAAGTCGCCCCAAGTAATTGTTGATCGGAAAACCCATCCACCTTGACCACCATGCCGTCAATTTCATAGGGGAGTTCCAGGCGTTTGGCGTCAAGATCCCTGAAATACGAAATCACTTCAGAAAGCCGCGCTTTTGAAAGGATCAGCGGATTTATGCGAAATCCAAGCTGTTTGAGCGTTTGCAGGGTCTCTGCCTGGGAATCAGTTCCCAAAACATCAGGATCGCTGATGTTATAAATATAAATTTCAAGGGGTCGTTGGGCGGTAATTGCAGAATCCAGCTGCCGCAATGATCCGGCAGCGGCATTTCTCGGATTGGCAAACAAGGAAAGGCCCTGATTTGCGCGTTCTTTATTTAATAATGCAAAATTTTCCTTGCTGATAAATATTTCACCGCGCACTTCAAGCAGATCGGGGATCAGCAGGTGATTCTGTTCCTGAAGACGAAGCGGTACGGTCTGGATTGTTTTTACGTTTGCGGTAATAACTTCACCCGTGACCCCGTCACCACGGGTTGAGGCCATTGTCAGTCCCCCGTTTTCATAAACAAGCTCAACAGCAACGCCGTCCATTTTCGGTTCCGCTGTATACAAAACTTCGGTTTCGTTGCCTAATAATTTTCTGACACGCTGGTCAAAGCTGATCAAATCATTTGTGTTAAAGCCTTTATCAAGGCTCATCATCGGCACTGTGTGTGTTATTGTATCAAATTTTTCAAGGGGTGATGACCCGACCCTCGCACTGGGCGAATCAGGAGTTGAAAATTGCGGCCAGGCTTCTTCCAGTTCAATGAGTTCTTTCATCATGCGGTCATATTCCGCATCTGAAATCATTGGATCATCTAAAACAAAGTAGCGGTGATTATGCGCATGAAGTTCCTTGCGCAAAAATTCAATCCGGCGCTCAATTTCAGGATTTTCGCTATCGGTCATAGGTGTTTCTCAATTCAACGTCATTAATTTAAGAATAACTGCGGTGATTCGTCACCATGCTTTTTACGAAGCCGTCAAGTTTTCAGGTTCCACAAGCTCCGGATCAATTCACATACCTGATAGCGACGTTCTTTAAAAACAGAATTTTTAAAACCGGGCTTCCATTCAAACGAAGACAATTCATCGGAAACCAATAGAATACACCCAACATCAATTTTACGAAAACAGCCGGCTGAAAACAAGGCGGCTGCTTCCATTTCCACTGCAAGGGCTTTTTTTTTCTGAAAACCGATAACTTTTTCTTTTGTTTCCCGAAAAATTGCATCCGTGGACCAGACCGGTCCGTCATGAAACTCAATTGTATTTTTTATACAGGATGATTTAATAAGAGTCTGAAGCGAATCGGCAGGAAAGGCTTCTGACGCGTTCAGGGCGGCATAATTATTTGAGACCCCATCGTCAATAAATGCTTTGTCGGGAATAATCACATCTCCTGTTTTAACATCCTTTGACAGCGCCCCGCACCAGCCGAAAAAAATGACTTCACGGATACCCCAGGCAATCAATGACTCCAGCAGTATTACCGCATAGGGAGCGCCGATAAACGGACCGATAATACTCAATGTCGTATTATCATATCCAAAGTTCAACCGACTCATTAAAACACGCCGGGCCTTACAGCCATCGGATTTCAATAAACGCTGCAAATAATCAAAATCAGGCTGGTTAGCCACCATCACACATCGTTTGCCCAGTTGCGGCGGCTTTTTACCCATTACCGGATTTATGATGGCATCAGTATCCATCTTTATTTCATCGGATCGACACGTCCGGCAAGCTCATCCTTGATCTCATCAATGTTGTCATAAAGCCACATGACATCTTCAATGGTCAGACGGCCTGCCTTTGCCGGGCGCCGTTCGGTACCGTCTTTTTTCATCAGGATGCGGGGACCGATCTGGAGTTTGGGTTCGCCTTCTCCATATTGGTTAATTGAAACCATCAGACCGGTCTCTTCACACTTCCATTCCTTTAACGTTTTATCTTTTTCAGGATCATAACCTGCCATATCTTAAATTCCTCCATTGTCGGTTTATGTGATTTCCTATTTTATTGATATTCAGTCGCTACGCAAAAAGTCCATTTTTTCGTAGGTTGGGATAGCCCTTTGCTTATGTTGAAATCTTCGAAAAATCGGCCAGCAATTCAAAAAGACCAGCTATCCGGACCAACAGCGCCAAACGATTCTTCCGGATGTCAATATCATCCGTCATCACCATAACATCATCAAAAAATTGATCAACCGATTCCCTCATTGATGCGATATCGGCAAATGCCTGATCAATATCGCCCTTGTCCAGTAACTTTACCACATTTTCCTTAACGATTTTGAATTTATCATACAGGACGGATTCAGATTCATGTTCAAAAATAGCTTTATTCACTTCCCGATTATCTGTTTCAGAAGGATCGGCCTTTTTAATAATATTCACCACGCGCTTAAATGCGATGGCCAGAACTTCAAAATCAGGTTCTGATTTCAATTGCTGCAAAGAATGGGCCTTTTTCCAGATGTTGGGAATATTATCTTTTGCAACCGATAAAACCGCCGCAACCGCGTCCCTGGAAACCCCTTCCGCCTCCAGAAGATGGGCCATGCGCCCCTTTAAAAAATCAAGTATTTTTTCTTTAAGTTGTTTTATTTCTGCCGGGTCTCCTGAATTAAGCATCTTTAGCGATTCTGCAATAAGATTGGATAAAGAAAAGGAAAACTGCCTGTCCAATGCAATCAAAACAATACCAATCCCCTGGCGGCGAAGGGCATAGGGATCCGACGCACCGGTTGGAATCAGTCCGATGGAAAAACATCCGCAAATGGAATCGATTTTATCCGCAATACTTAACACAGCCCCATGAACGGTTCCAGGAAGAACACCGCCGGAATAAGTCGGCCGGTAATGTTCCTCGATAGCGCTCGCGACATTCTCGGCTTCTTGATCCGCATAAGCGTAAGCCCTTCCCATAATTCCCTGTAATTTTGGAAATTCAATCACCACCTGACTGACCAGGTCTGCTTTACATAACCGTGCGGCACGGACAATCTCATTTGATTGAACTTGATCCAGATTCAGGGTGCGGGCCACTAAAGCAGCAATTTTTTCTATGCGAACTGTTTTGTCATACATGGAACCCAGATCCGCCTGAAAAAGAACCGACTTTAATTTTTCAACCTTTTCATCCAGGGACGTTTTTAAATCAGTTTTGAAAAAAAACTGCGCGTCTGCAAGGCGGGCCCTTAGAACCCGCTCATGGCCTTTTGCCACAAGGTCCACATCCCTTGCAGGCGTATTGTTCACGGCCACAAAATACGGCATCAGATTGTCCTGATCATCCTTCACGGCAAAATATTTCTGATGGACCCGCATGGCGGTGATTAATATCCCGCGGGGAAGTTTCAAAAATTCATTGTCAAACCGGCCAACGACTGCCGCCGGATATTCAATAAGATTGGTGACTGTATCCACCAGCTCATCATCAGGAATCACCCGGCCCCCGATTCGGGCAACCGCTTCGTTCATCTGAGAGACAAGCTCTTCTTTACGCCGGTTGATATCCACCATTACATAAGCGTTAGACAAAATTTCAAGATATTGGTCCGGTGACGTTAATTTAATTTTCCCAGGTTTCATAAATCTATGACCAAACGTATATCGGCTGCTTTTAATATCCCCGACCTGAAACGAAATCACCTCGTTTCCTAAAAGTGCCACAAGTGAATGGATCGGCCGCGCAAACAGGATTTTCAGGTTTGCCCAGCGCATGGTTTTGGGAAAATGTAAGGATAAAATTGCCTGGGGTAAAATTTCCTTTAATATTTTTTTTGACGCAATACTCCGCTGCTTTTTGACCGCGCAAAGATATCGGCCCTTTTCCGTTTCTTTTATTTTTAACTGTTTGGGCCCAACACCCATTTTTTCGGCAAATTTTAAACCTGGAACGGTCAGATTGCCGCTCTCGTCTCTGGCGATACGTTCCGGCGGCCCCATCGTCTCCGTGGACACGGATGATTGTTTTTGGGCCACATCATCAACAATAAGGGTCAGGCGTCTCGGTGTACCATAGACAGCAATATTCCCGTATTCAATCCGAGCTTCCGTTAATTTTTCCGCCAAACCCGATGAAAATGATGTTAATGCCGGTTGAATATATCCTGCCGGTATTTCTTCGGTTCCGATTTCAACCAATAACCGATTCATGTTTTCTCCTGTTGATTGCTTAAATTTTAACACTGCACATCCGAATCATATCGAAATAAATAAAGAAACCATCTGGGGAACCTGTTATTATGGAGTTTCTATAATCAACCAATAACAACCAGGAGGTTCCCAGATGGCAAAAAAACTTGAAAAGAATATCAGAAAAATGCACAAACGTAAAGAATTTACCAAAAAGATTCTCAATGCCATAAGAATCAATGCATCGACGCGAATTGAAACATGAATGAATACGACAACCGAGCCGATGTGGAAAACCTGGTCGGTGAGGCCAGGCATAATGGGCTTGCAACTATTCCTTCAAACAGGTTACAAACAATTATGCATTTTTTCAACTGGTGATGCTGTCGGCGGGGAGTTTCGTGCAAAATTCAGGCATTAAATAAACAAAAATTATTTGAATATTTTAAATTTCACCGTCGGTACTTGAATTTTATACGGATATGATTATATTTTTAACATTATGAAATTGAACAACGAAAAAACACCCAACCCAAAAGAGATTGAAAAAGAAATCAGCGAATTCCTGACTCAAAAATATGGCGATCAGGTTAAAATAATTTCTCCTATCGTTATGCCCCAGGATAAGCGCATGGGAACAGATGAATTTTCAAAAAAAAAAGAAAATTCATTTAATTTTGATTTAAAGCCTGAAGAACTGATCGCATATCTGGATCAATATATCATTAAACAGGACATGGCCAAACAGGTTCTGGCCACTAAAATATGTACCCATTTTAACCGTGTTATATTTCAGGAATCTTCTGACAGCAACCATTTGGACATTTCCGGAGGAATAAAAAACAACGTCCTAATGATCGGCCCGACCGGTGTGGGCAAAACCTATCTCATAAAACTGATTGCCAATAAAATCGGAGTACCGTTTGTTAAGGGAGATGCAACCAAATTCAGTGAAACGGGATATGTGGGCGGAGATGTGGAAGACCTGGTTCGGGACCTGGTCAGAGAAAGCGATAATGACATAAAACTCGCCGAGCATGGTATCATCTATATCGATGAGATCGATAAAATCGCATCAAGCAGTAATCTTATCGGCGCAGATGTGTCAAGAACCGGCGTACAGCGGGCGCTGCTCAAACCCATGGAAGAAACCGATGTTGAATTAAAGGTTCCCCATGATCCGATTTCAATGATCCAGGAAGTGGAACAATTCAGAAAAACAGGCAAACGGGAAAAGCGTTCCATAAACACAAAGAACATCCTCTTTATAATGAGCGGTGCATTTGGTGACCTTGCCGATATCATAAAAAAACGAACCACGGATCAGGGGATAGGATTTAGCACCCGCACCAATGCCTCGCAATCAAAAACAAATATTTTAAAAAAAGTAAAAACAGAAGACCTGCTTGCCTATGGATTTGAGTCTGAATTTGTGGGCCGTCTTCCGGTTAAAGCTGTTTTTGAACGCTTAAGTCAAAAAGACCTTTTAAAAATTTTACAAAATCCGAACAACCCTGTCCTGCTTAATAAAAAACTCGACTTTGCCACCTATGGTATTCAAATCAAATTTTCAGATAACGCACTTAACCTTCTTGCGCATAAGGCTTATAAAGAGAACACCGGTGCAAGAGGCCTTGTAAGCGTCATAGAACAGGTATTAATCCCATTTGAGACCA
Source organism: Desulfobacterales bacterium (assembly GCA_029933295.1). Taxonomy (GTDB): domain Bacteria; phylum Desulfobacterota; class Desulfobacteria; order Desulfobacterales; family Desulfosalsimonadaceae; genus JAOZOL01. The sequence goes on from JAOZOL010000004.1 coordinate 9,335, forward strand.
AATTGCCGTCAACAAATATAAAACGTTTCCCGGTCACCGTATCCGTCATTGAGAATCCTGAACGCACCTTAAATGCATGGTTGAACGAAACGGATGATTTGCGGCTTAAAGATTTTGAAACAATTGCCTTTGATAATAAAAAAACAACCAAATCCTATTTAACCGACAATCGTACAAATTTAACGAATCAATACGGTCTCCCGCTTTCACCCTACCGAATTGATAAAATCGCAGAATATTATTGCAACAATGTGACTGAAATCGGACATGCTGTTAAAAAAATTAAATCCTTTTATGAAAAAATAAAAAAAATAGAAATAGAATTTTACAACAAACATGATATCAATATTGTATTAGAAGACGATGCCATAGATTTTATTTTAGAAAAAATGGCGACCGGCGAAATTTTGGTGAAAAGTATTTATGAAAAATTGACCGCTGATTTCGAATACGGCCTTAAACTGATTCGGGAAAAGACTGAAAGAAACCGATTTTTCCTGTCAAAAAAAGCGCTCATGAATCCGGATGACTTTATAAAACAAATCATTAAAACAGAATTTAAAAAAAGCGATATGGATGCTTCTCTGGATTTGGAATTTCCAGATTATAAACCGGAAGATAAAACAGACAATCCCGGGAAGCCCTCTTAACCATGGACAATAGTAAATCACCTCAAACCTGGAGTAACCAAGAAATCCTATGATTGGAATATCAAAACTCTATTGCGGAACCGTAGAACCTTCGGACGCACTGCGTTATGGCAGGCAATCCGGGGATCTTCCTTCTCATCTGCTTCAATTTTCCATTGACAAAAAACCCGTGGTTGTCTGGAACATCACCCGACAATGTAATTTAAAATGCGTCCACTGCTACGCTCAGGCAAAAGCAAACCTTCAAGAGAATGAGATGTCCACCGATGAAGGAAAAAAAGTCATCGATGATCTCGCAGGTATGGGGGTTCCGGTACTTCTTTTTTCCGGGGGCGAACCGATGATGCGAAAAGATTTACCGGAGCTGGCCGAATATGCCGTCAAAAAAGGGATGCGGGCGGTTATCTCCACAAACGGAACTTTGATCACACCGGAAATTGCCCGCACATTGAAAAATATAGGCCTGTCCTATGTCGGCATCAGTCTTGACGGCATGAAGGATACCAATGACCGTTTCCGGGGCGTGGATGGAGCATTTGACGCAGCCTTGGAAGGTATTCAAAATTGCCAGGAAGCCGGCATTAAAGTTGGACTCAGGTTTACAATCAACAGGTTTAATGTGGATGAAATCCCTAACCTGTTTGATCTTTTAGAAGAGCGCGAAATCCCTCGTATATGTTTCTACCATCTGGTTTATGCCGGTCGGGGATCTAAACTGATTAAAGATGACCTGTCCCTTGAAGGAAGCCGAAAAGCAGTTGACCTGATCATTGATCGAACTAAACAGCTCTATGATAAAGGCAAGGAAAAAGAGGTTTTGACCGTTGACAATCACGCAGACGGACCCTACATATACTTAAGACTGCTCAAGGAAGATCGGAAGCGTGCGGAAGAAGTCATGGAACTTCTTAAAATGAATGAAGGAAATAATTCCGGTCGGGGAATCGGTTGTATCAGCTGGGATGGGGAAGTTTATGCGGATCAGTTCTGGCGACATTACAGTTTCGGGAATGTCCTTCAACGGCCATTTTCTGAAATCTGGACCGACCTTTCAAATCCTTTGATGAAAAAATTAAAAAACAAAAAGAAATACGTGACCGGACGGTGTGCCACCTGTAGATGGCTGAACATCTGCGGCGGAAATTTCAGGGTTCGGGCGGAAGCAACCACCGGAGATGTTTGGGCACCGGATCCGGCCTGTTATTTGACGGATGAAGAAATCTCCGGAGACAAAATATAAGGATAGATTATGCTTTTTCCAGATTATCGCGCCCGAAGATTAAGACAAAACCCCGCGTTTCGCCGCATGGTCCGGGAAACCAGTCTTTCCGCGGACGACCTTATTCTTCCGTTATTCGCAATTGAAGGCAAAAATATAAAAAATCCGATTCCATCAATGCCGGGACAATACCAGTTGTCTATCGACAATCTGATAAAGACAGTCAGGGATGCACATGCACTCGGAATCCCTGCAATCATGCTTTTCGGCATTCCGGAAAAAAAAGACCCGCTGGGCACCCAGGCATATGCCAAAAACGGTATTGTCCAGAAAGCGGTCTCGGCCATAAAAAACAAAGTCCCTGGAATTGTGGTTATCACGGATGTCTGCCTTTGCCAATACACGGATCATGGTCACTGCGGCATTGTGGAGAAAGGGATCATTGAAAATGATGCCACCCTGGATCTGCTGGCAAGAACAGCTGTTTCCCATACCAGGGCCGGGGCGGATATGGTCGCTCCGTCGGACATGATGGACGGGCGTGTCATGGCCATTCGTGAGGCTTTAGATGACAATGGACTTGAAAACACGCCCATTATGTCCTATGCCGCCAAATATTGCTCCGCTTTTTACGGACCTTTCCGGGAAGCTGCTCACTCGGCTCCCCGATTCGGGGACAGACGGACTTACCAGATGGACCCGGCCAACAGCCTTGAGGCGATCCGTGAAGCCACCATGGATGTTGAAGAAGGGGCTGACATCATTATGGTAAAACCGGCCCTGCCCTACCTGGATATTATTAGCCGGATCAGAGATGAAATCGATTTACCCATGGCTGCGTATAATGTCAGCGGCGAGTATGCCATGATAAAAGCGGCTGAAAAAATGGGATGGATAGACGGCGCAAAGGTCATGATGGAAACACTGACATCGATCAAACGGGCCGGCGCGGATATGATCCTGACCTACTTTGCCCTTGAGGCAGCAAAAGAATTAAGGGATTAAATGGAATTTCCTTTACTCTCAAATTAACGGACAGCACAAACGAAACGTGGAGAACAGATAACCTTTGACACATCCAAATCCAACGCATCCAGACAATAATCCTCACACTTCTTCCCATGAACCTAAAAATTCAACGCTACGGCTGGTGGCCTGGGAAACAACCCGGAACTGCAATCTAAACTGCGCCCATTGCCGGGCATCAGCCACCATGGGACCGTACAGCGGAGAGCTTGACACCCGGTCATCGTTGCGACTGCTTGACCAGATCGCCCAAATCGGTGAACCCATCGTCATTCTCACCGGTGGAGAACCGTTACTGCGGCCGGATATTTTTGAAATCGCCTCATACGGAACCCAAAAAGGGCTGCGCATGGTCATGGCCCCTAACGGAACACTGGTCACCGATGAAAACGCCAAACAGATGGCAGGAGCAGGCATACAAAGGATCAGCGTCAGCCTGGACGGGGCCACAAAAGAACGGCATGACAGTTTCAGAGGGGTTGACGGGGCTTTTGAAGGTGCCATGGGCGGCATCCGGTCAGCCAAAAATGCCGGTATCGAATTTCAGGTCAACACAACCATATCAAAACTCAATTATGACCAGATTCCGCAAATACTCGAACTTGCCGAGAACTTAGGCGCGGTTGCCCTGCATATTTTTCTACTGGTCCCCACGGGCAGGGGGAAATACATTATTGACCAGGAAATTTCAGCAGAGGAATATGAAACAACGCTAAACTGGTTTTATGATCAGAGAAATAAAACCGATCTGCAATTAAAAGCCACCTGCGCACCTCATTATTATCGAATCTTACGACAACGCGCCAAAGAAGACGGACAAACCGTTACATTTAAAACCCATGGACTGGACGCGGTCACCCGGGGCTGTCTGGGCGGCACCGGCTTCTGTTTTGTCTCTCACACAGGGATTGTGCAGCCATGCGGCTTTCTTGATCTTAATTGCGGGGATGTGACCCGGCAATCGTTTGCCGACATCTGGAAAACATCTGAAATATTCACGTCTTTACGCAACTTTAAAAATCTTAAAGGAAAATGCGGCATCTGTGAATACAAGGCTGTTTGCGGCGGGTGCCGTGCCAGGGCATATGAAGCCACAGGAGACTATCTGGCAGAAGAGCCCCTATGTAACTACCAGCCCGCCACCCTGGCCGGGGACTGATTTTCATGGAAGTCAAAGCAATCTATCTTTCACAAATGGCCAACTTTTGTTACATGATTGGCGACGAAACCACCCGAACCTGCGCCGTTATTGATCCGGCATTTGATCCTCAAAAAATTTTAACCAAAGTTAAAAAAACCGGATTCACCATAACCCATGTTATAAATACCCACGGACATTCGGACCATACCTCCGGAAATGCCGCAATTATTGAAGCAACCGGCGCCCAGCTCTGCATTCACAAAGCAGATGCCGATCAGGTCACCCGATTACTGTCCCGCCTTTTGTCCCGATTCATGGGCGGCAAGGGATCACCTGAACCGAGCCGTCTTCTGGATGATAATGACATTATCCGTATCGGTGAGACGGAGTTAAAAGTGATTCACACACCGGGCCACACACCCGGTTCCATTTGTATTTATGCAAACGGCCACATTTTTACCGGAGACACGCTTTTTGTGGGGGCGGTTGGTAGGACCGATCTTCCCGGCGGATCATTTAAACAATTACTGGCTTCCGTCCAGAAAAAAATCTATGTCCTTCCCGGCGAAACCATTGTGTGGCCCGGACATGATTACGGCCCCGCCCCGTCATCCACCATTGAAACGGAAAAACGAACAAATCCGTTTACGTAATGGGGATATCGCATGAACCCACCATGTTCTCCTGATCACAACGAGGCATAAAACAGCCGTTAAGCTTATCTGATGGCGGGTTTCAGGGTTCAGGTTTCAGTACCGTTTCTCCTGACCGACACCTGACACCTGTATTTTACTGTTTTTGACTTGCCACTCTTTTCAATACGAAAACTTTAATAAAAAAAGTCCAATTTCATATAAAATTTATAAAAATCAAAACCAGCCGGCTATTTTTTCCCGGTACATTTCGGTTGACATGCGTAACCTGCTTAAAGTACATATGAATTAATATCAACTTTACGAACCGTTGCGATTTATAATGCTGCAATTGGGCCGCCTACTCTAATATTAACCCCTTCATGGAAATATGAAAAATGAAAACACAATCTCAAGACACACATCCTGAAATAGAAAACATGCTGATATCATTAATTCAAAATTCGAGTACAGCAAAAAGAATATCGAGAGTACGTTCATTATCTGAAAGCACAATAAAACTTTCACGACGGGCAATCATGAGAGCTAATCCTGATTTGGATAAAAAAGAATTAAATTTTAAAATTATATCTTATCATTATGGAGAAAAATTGGCAGTTCGTCTCCGCGATTTTATGGAAAATAGATCATTATGAAAAATCCCGATATACTGGAAGCAATTATACCAGTGGCCAATGCCTTTGAAAAACTCGGTATTGCATATTACATCGGAGGCTCTGTGGCAAGTTCTGCATACGGATTCCCCCGGTCGACAATGGACGTTGACATAGTATCAGATTTAAAAACGAAAAATATACGATCTTTTGTCGGAATGCTTGAATCTTCTTATTATATTGATGAAGATATGATATTGGATGCCGTTGAAAGGCGCTCATCGTTCAACATTATCCATCTTGAAACAATGCTTAAAATTGATGTCTTTATCAGTAAAAATATACCTTATGACAAAGAAGCTTTGAAAAGAAGAAGAAAAGATACATTGGACGAAGACCAAATAAACATCGAGTTTTATCTTGTGTCTCCTGAAGATATTATTCTTAACAAATTGATGTGGTTTCGTTTAGGTGGAGGAGTATCCGACCGCCAATGGAAAGATGTCTTGGGGGTTCTGAAAGTACAGAAGAATTTATTGGATAAAGAATATTTGCAACACTGGGCATCAGAGCTAAAAGTAAAAGATTTATTAGATAAGGCTTTTTCACAAGCAGGTATTAACAATTGATATTAAAACAACTGACTGCGGATTAATGAAATGGGGATTAACGGCGTACGGATTGTGAAAAAACTGAAAGGTCCCCCCTGCCATTTGGATGATCATTGTTGATAACCTGAAAAAAATCAGAAAAAATGAATTACTATGATAAAAAATTTTTCAAACAGCCAAATAGCCGGCCAGCGCATGATGGTGGGGTTTAACGGCACGGAATTAAACAACGACCTCAGATATTTAATTAAAACGTTAAAAGTCGGTGGTATCATACTTTTCTCAAGAAATATCAAAGATCCGCGACAGCTCAATCGGTTATGCACGTCAATTCAGGAATATGCACATTCCGTCGGCCAACCGCCATTATTTATCGCCATTGATCAGGAAGGCGGAACAGTCGCACGTCTAAAAAAACCACATTTTAAAGAATTTTCCGGGATTAGGAAATTAGAAACCGAATCAGATGTAATCAACTTTGCCACAGAGATGGCGGACGTTCTCAAGTCGCTTGGCATCAACATGAATATGGCGCCGGTATTAGATGTTGCACCCATAAACATCCAAAGCATCATGAAAAAAAGGACATTCGGACATGATCCGGGCCGGGTATCAGAAATGGGAAGCGCATTTATTAAACAGCATCAGAAAAAAGGAATCATGGCCGTGGGAAAACATTTTCCCGGCATCGGCCGCACCACCTTGGACTCTCATCTGGACCTGCCGGAGCTTGAAACGACCGAGTCAGAACTTGACTCATTTGATTTAATCCCTTTTAAAGCCGCCATTGATGCACAAGTGTCCGGCATCATGCTCTCCCATATCCGCTATACCGGCATCGATCCTCACTGGCCGGCCAGTCTGTCTCCGGGAATTGTTTCATCTCTGCTTCGGGACAAAATGGGATTTAACGGCATTGTTATGACCGATGATCTGGACATGGGCGCAGTTATAAATCACTATGACATCCATACCGCCATTCACCAGATATTAACAGCAGATGTTGATATTGCGCTTATCTGCCATAAAGGCCCGAACATTGAAATAGCTTTCGAAGAGATAAAAAAGAAAATGGCGGATGATACCCGTTTAAAAAAAAAGGGGGCGCAGGCTGTTTTGAGAATTATGGCGTGTAAACAAAAATATTTACCGATTAAACAGTGACGGCTCAATAAAAACTTTCTGCCTTTGAAATAATATCGATAATTTTTTGTATATGCCGCCACGCCGAAGGTTTTCAAGATAGCAACCATGTAATAATCTGGCAGTGGCCAGAGTAACCGATACCGTATGTTCAAAATCATGATATTGTGTATTAGAGGCTCTATATCCGGAGTATCGCCCTTTGAATAGGAGTTTTACATCTTCAACAGCATTAACAAACAAATCTTTCTCAAAATCCCCTAAAAATCGAGAAACAATACTTATGGTCTGCACGATGGCATCACCGGGGTCATGGAAAAAAACCATTGCATCGTTTTTTTTATTTGTTGATTGTTTATTCATGGCCTGTTCTCCATGATAGAATGTAAGCGATGGGTATCACACATAATATCTCCTAACGGCGTAACCGTTCATGAGGGTACAACTGCTGATGCGCTGTCAACTAATGAAATGTACGCGTTCACAGGGTGCCGTAGATGCGAGGCGCCGAGCGCGCCGACGTACTTTTCGTACTTCAAGTGCTCGGCAACAAAGCAGATGCGGTGCCCTGTGAACGCGTACCTAACGACTGATCTTGCCCGGCAATATAAAATTATACCTCTGTCGGAAAAATTTTGTTTTTATAAACCGGTCAAATCGCCTGAGTCTTAAAAAAAGCGCCCAGATAAACGCATCATTCTTGTAATAGCTGTCCACCTCGGTCCTTGTTATTGCTTTGACTTCAGTATTTAAATTTTCTTTATCAATCATTTTGTTGATAAATGATAATGCATCCTCAATTAAGTCCTGGCGACCTTCTTTATGAAAATTTGCGACCACATCGATCAAAATCATCCGAATATCATAGTATCGATCAAGAACTTCCTGCAAAAACTGCCATCGTACCAGCCATACCAGAAATGACGGACAGCTTTTTAAAAAAATTTCCGTGTCAAGCTGTTCTTTCCCATTCACGCGGAACATGGGCGTTGTTATGTCAAAATAAACGGGCGGTTCATTGTTTTTATCCGTTAAACTAAAACTCCAGTTTGAAATCTGACCATCAAGACCGAGTGACTGGTTTTGGTTATTGCCAAGATTAAACTTTTGGAGCCGAACAAAACATGCCATCATTGAACTGATCATATATTCCATTTCATGACGGGTTCCTGATTTCAATATGGTATTGCCAATGGATGATGCCGGCAGCCTGGTTTGAGCCACATAAAGAATGTGCTCACCACGCGGGTTGACAACCTCATAAAAAGCATAATCTGAAACCTGCACACCACATTTATCCGATAACAGAAAACAATACTGATCCACTGCTGATTTATACGCTGCAATCTGATCGGTATTATCAAACGGCGGCATACGTTTAAATGCAATATCCGGCATATCTGAAATTGAAAAGGTTGTCGAAATTTCACCATACCCGAGAATACTTGGCGGAATTCCGCTTTGTTCGGGATATGCAGGATTTAATTGATCTTCAAACTGCCCCAGCAGGTTCACATCTACATGCTTCATCATGTCTCCTTGTAATACGGAAATTTTATGGTAAAGGTTGCCCCTTCCCCAAGCGCACTCGTACACTCTATAACACCGCCAATGGTCTGGGTGACCAGATTATAAACAAGGTGCATTCCCAAACCTGTCCCGCCATAAGAACGCCTGGTCGTAAAAAACGGATCGTAAATTGCTCTTATCGTTTCCTTATCCATTCCCTGGCCGTTGTCTTGATATACAATGCATACATTTTGCTCTTCAATCTTAATTTCAATCGTTATCTTTCCGTTTTCAACTCCATCAAACCCATGGATCAATGAATTCATAATAAGGTTTGTCAATATCTGAGCAATGGCGCCTGGATAACTTTTTATCTCAAGTCTTTCAGGACAGAGCACTTCAATGGAATGGCCGGTTTTCTTATATTTCGGACCTATGGTTAACAACAGTTCTTCAATATATGTTTTTACGTTAAATTTTCTTTTTTCTTCTGCTGATTGATCCACTGCCACTTGTTTAAAACTTCGTACCAGTTCTGCCGCCCGCAAAAGATTTGACAGGATTAAACCGGATGATTCCTCTGCTGCCTTGATATATTTTTCAAGTTCCGCTCGGGATAATTCATCAACAGAATAATTTTGAAATAACGTCTGGGTTCTGTCCTGTAAAAATGATGCTGCGGTTACCGCAATCCCTACCGGTGTATTTATCTCATGGGCAATACCGGCAACGAGGCTGCCCAAAGATACCATTTTTTCCGATTCCACAAGTTGTTTCTGGGTTGTTTTTAATTTTTCAAGAGATGCTTCCAGTTCCTCGGTACGTAATTTTACGCGTTCTTCAAGTTCTTCATTCAACTGACGGATTTCTTCTTCAGCCAGTTTCCGTTCGGTAATATCCGTCACCATCGCAAACGACCCGATCTGGACTGCATCTTCATAAATGGGTGTGGCCTTCACCAGGCAATGTACCTGAGAGTTATCCGGTCGTTGAAATGTTATTTCATAAGAACTCCGTTTACCCTGTTTTCGAAGCGACAATTCTTTCTGAAAAATTTCCGCATTATCGGAATCAACGGTTGTCATCAGATTTCTGCCGATAATCTGTTTTTTCTCCATCCCGATAATGGCACACATTTCAGGGTTCACATCAGTAATATACGCCTGGGAATCAAACTCGATAAATCCTTCTTTAGCAGTCCTTATCAATGTGCGCCATTTTGACTCCGTTCTCTTGACCTCCTCATACAGCAAAGCATTTTCAAGGGATATGGCTGCCTGGGACGCAATGATCTCCAGTGTCTCCTGACGCTCCGTAGTAAACGCTCCAGTCACAAGATTATTTTCACCATACAAAACCGCCACAAGCTTGTTCTGCTGAACCACCGGAATACACAGCACTGATTTGGGTTTATTATTTTTAATATACGCGTCAGATGAAAAAAAATCTTCACCCGATGCATTGTCAAAAAATACGGGTTCCTTTGTTCTCTCAACAAAATGGATGATGGACGCCGGCAAATCCGCCTCATCCAACGGGATGGAAGGTAACAGCACGATATTTTCATCATTTTTCTTTTTTTCAGCTTCAACAACCAGCCTGTTATCTCTTTTAATCAGAAAGCTCCCGGCTTCAGCACCGGCATTTTCAATCACTATGGTCATTAATTTCTTTAGTAATTCATCCAGATGAATTTCACCGGATATGACCTGGGAAGCCTTTACAACAGACAGGGCATCAAAAGATCCGGGCTCTATGCCCATGCTGCTGGTTGTACTTTCCAGCTCACGGCTTAATTGCTTTTTTGAAAATTCAATCGGTTTATCAAATAATTTTTCATATGTTTCATCAAAATGTCGAACCTTACCAGTGGCCCCCCAAGCCTGATATTCCTGACGTGCTCTTACCAAATACAAAAAGGCGGCGTCCGGTTCCTGACGTTCTTGCCAGAATCCTGCAAAAAGTTCGCTGGCCATTGCCCGTTCGTTGATATACCCATTTTCAGCGGCAAGATCCATGGCCTGGTGATAATAACAGCGTGCCGCATCATGATCATTTGTTATACGTGAATATTCCGCATTAATCAGATATAACTTGTGCAAAAAATTTTCCGGTGCATGTTGGGCCCATTTTTTCATCTTTTTTTGATCACGGGCGACCTTTCTCAAAAGTTTTTTTCTTTTGTGACCACTCTGCTGGCGGCAGAATGCGAGCCGGGAAAGGCATGCGTAAAAAACCATTACCGGAACATACAGCATTCCGGTGACGCCATCCGAAAATTCTTCAGCACGTTCGGCGTTGTCAACCGCATCCTTGTAATTTTGAAAATGATAGGAAAGCATCATTTGATGAAAATAGGCATCAAACAAGGATGTACGATCCTTTGCTTTCAGGTGAACGGAAAACATTTTATCCGCATCATAGATTGTACCTGTCAGCCGCGCCGGATCGCTGCTTTCTCCGATAAGATTAAGCGCGGCCTGGTGCCATATCTGGTGAAAGCTATACGCAGTCTTCTGCTTTAATCGTTTAATGATTTCACCATAATAATTAAATTTTCTTTCAAGATCGATCAGGTTCTTCCCAATACAGAATGAATTGCAACAGTGAATATGAACCCCATATGCGGCATATTCCAGATCTCCCGTCTCCAATCCGCTTTGATAATCTGACAACAAGGGTTCCAGTGTATTTTTTGCATGAGTCTCCCAGTGCCGGATTTGAGAATTACAAATTAAATGGACTTTTGTTTCCATTTCTCTGGTGTCTAACCGGTTAAACATCTGTATTGCCATTTCACCATGCCGGCATCCGGATTTTATATTTCCCGTAACACCGCATTCAAGCAGACCGAAGATGGCAAACGCTGTAGCAGAGTCTGATCCAACCCCATATTTGACGGTTAACTTTATTTGTTGAAATGTAATCAGCGGCAACAACTCGGGCACGGAAAAAAAGGCGGCAGATGCCATGCGGGTCAATATTCTTATCGCGGCAATATTAAACGGATCATCCATTGGTTTCTGACTGATTAAATCTGATTCATTTTTCCCTTTCAAAAGCAGTTTCGTTCTTGCAAGGCTCCATAAAATATGAATTATGCCGGGTTTTTTGGGAAGAATAATTCCCATTTGTTTTAATGCATACAAAGCCGTGTCTATAGCATCTGTGAGCCTGTTTTGAACAATATAAGCAAGTATCCTTACTTCATAAATTTTAACCTTATCTAAAAAAGTTTTCACATGTTTTTCAACAATATCGGCCAGGGATTCCATTTGAACAAAATCCGAATTTAAATAAGCGGATTCAACTGCTTCAATATAAAGCGCGAGTGTTAAATCATACTGTTTTTCCCATCCTCTGGTTTCTATGACTGCAATTCCGGATTTAAAATAATTATATGCAGACTCAAAAGCTGCCGCATCCTTTGCCTTTTTTCCTGCCAGCAGATTTAATTCTGCGATCGTTTTAATACCTTTTTCGTTATCAACTTCACTATCAATTTTATCTTTAAAGGCATCCCTTCCCAGATTCCAGTGGGTAACAATCGTAAACAATTGTTCTGATTTTTCACTTTGAGGATTATTTTCCAGCATGATCCGGCCTATTTCCAGATGCAGTCTTCTTCTTTCAATGATATCCACCAGCGAATATATCGCCTGATGAACCCGGTTGTGGGAAAATGCATATGAAAAGCCATGCAACTTACTTTGGGATAATTGATTAAATTCATCTGATTCCAAATATGATTCCAGCAATCCATCCTGTATAGGTTGTTTCAAAAATCCGTCAATTTTTTTAGGTGAAATCCCGGTAAGCTGCGACAACATCTGCACATCAAAATTAATCCCGATACAGGCGGCAACTTTTAACACATGTGAAGTTTCGTCAGGAAGTTTCTTGATTTTATCGATCATTAACGCAACAACATTGTCCGTGATCTTTACCTGATTCAACTTTGCAAAATCCCATTTCCATTTTCTGTCTGCTTTATTAAAAAAAATGCCCCCCTCTTCATGCATCAGCAGCAGCAGTTGATTTAAAAATAAAGGATTACCATGGGTTTTCTGAAAGCAAAGTTCAGCGAGCGCTTTGACCGAAGGCAGGTCCGTCATAAAGATTTCAGCAAGAAGCTGTTTGACATGGATTAATTCAAGGGGTTCCAGACGAATAGTGTTCACGTTCACATCATTTTCTTTAATGGCTTCCAGCATTTTCATTAACGGATGGCCGTCATCAATCTCGGTATCCCGAAAAGAACCTATAACCAGCAAATGATCCTCACCGGCACTTGTCATCAATACTTCAATTAATTTCAGGGATGGCAAATCCGCCCATTGCAGATTATCAAGAAAAATAACCAGAGGATGACTTTTGGTCGCAAACACACTGACAAATTTCTGAAAGACAAGATTAAACCGGTTCCCGGACTCCCTTGACGGCAGTGCCGGGACTGGTGCCTGTTTGCCAATAATCAACTCAAGTTCTGGTATCACAGACACGATCACGTTGCCGTTAACGCCTAACGCTTTTTGAAGACTTTTTCTCCACTGGTCAATCACTTCCGGACTTTGAGCAAGCAAATATAAAACCAGCTCCCGAAATGCATCAATCAGGGATTCATAGGGAATGTCCCGTTTAACCGGATCAAATTTGCCGGAAATAAAATTCCCACCGCGGTTTATGACCGTATTCCGTATTTCATTGACAAGTGATGATTTTCCAATACCTGCTGCTCCGGAAATCATCATGACTTCCTTTGCGCCGAGACTGACACAATCGTAGGCAATGAGCAGGGCTTGAATATCATTGTTCCGGTTATAAAGTTTATGGGGAATGCGAAACTGATGAGATATGTCTTTAAGGCCGAGTTTGAACGGCTTTATTGTGCCGTCTGTTTGAAGGTTTTCCAGACACGTTTCAAGATCCGATTTCAAGCCCGCTGCACTCTGGTAACGATGTTCCGGCATCTTGGCCAGCAATTTTAAAATAATATCAGAAAGTATGCCCGGAATATCAGAATTAATGCGACTCGGAGGCTCAGGTTTCTTTGCAAAATGAGAATATACCATTCCCATGGAATCATTTGTTTGAAAGGGTAACTGCGCTGTTAAAATCTCATAAAATGTAACTCCCATGGAATATAAATCCGTTCGATAATCAACCGACCGGTTCATCCGACCGGTTTGTTCGGGAGACATATACCCCAAGGTTCCTTCAAAAATATCCGGGGAACTTGTATCTGCTTTTTCTTTTGATCGCCTTGATGAAATCCCGAAATCAATCAGCTTTACCTTGTTGGTTTCGCGATTCCAGACAATATTTGTGGGATTAATATCTTTATGCACGATCGACTGCTGATGAATATCATCTACAATTTCTGCGATCCTGATAAATAAAGACACTAACTCGGATAATTTTATCTTACCTATATCACGGTATTGATCCAGAGATATCCCGCCGAAATCCTCCATCACGATGGCCAACGTGTTGCCAATCGTTTCCATGGCATATGACCGGACAGCCCCATAAGACCCCAGGGTTTGCAGAATATTATATTCCTGTTGAAATCGAAATTTTTCGGATTGTAAGGGAAGTTTGTTTTTTAAGGTTTTGATAATAACGGGAAGATTATCCATTTCACGATGGCCCTGAAAAAGTTGAGACCGTCGGCCGTCATAAATTTGGCGAGAAATAGTATAACCGGGAATCGCAAGCATATAGATTGTCCTGACAGATCAGGCCCGCCGGGCGGTTGAAAAAACAATCAAGGCCGAAACCAGAAACAGTAACTTCTCAATAAATCCGGGCAACAAATCCAGAAAACTATCACAATATATGGATTGCCCGACCTTTTTGAGAACATACCGGAAACATTCTTAACATATTGTAAAATATATTATATTTAACGCTACTTGCAAAGAAGTGTCAAGAAGTTTTAAGATACAGGGACTTAGGGTTCCCGCAATATAGCGCGCCTTTTAAAACTTGACATACAAGCTGATTTCTGAAATACATTATGCCATCAAAAGCAATATCTTATTCTTTATTGTGGGGCAAAACCAAGCCTTACTCAATGGCCACAAATTAGCCTGACAATCCCACAATCCCAACGCATTAAATAAAATTGATACCTGTTTAGAAAGAGAGGTAAAAATGGATAAATCACATTTAAAAAGAAAGGTTGGATGGATTCTGTGTATTGCTGCATTAACGGTTCTTTTTAGCGGGGTATCGGCATATGCTCTTTTTGGAAGTAAAATCACAAAATATACCGCTGATCAGGTCACGATCGATTCAAAAGGGAAAGTTCAACACAAAGGGAAAATATATGTAACGCCTGACAAGATACGTGTGGATGGTATGTCTCCAGGAGGGGCGGGAGATATCGTTATGATTTTTCGTAAAGATAAAAATATTGGATGGACATTGAATCCCCAGAGAAAAATTTATATGGAACGACCGTTAAACGAAAAAGAGATGGAGCAGGCCATAAATAAATTCATTGATTCAAAAAACGAAAGAGTTTTAGGAACGGAAAATGTGAACGGGTTTAAGTGTACCAAAAAAGAAGTTGAAACCACCGTCAGCGTCATGGGGTTCAAGAGAACAGTAAAAAATATCGTCTGGATATCAAAAAAACTGGACATGCCCGTTCGTACAAAATCTCAGAATGGCTCCATTACGGAACTGAAAAACCTTAAAAAAGGTACTCCTCCCGGAAAATATTTCGAAATTCCCAAAGGCTATAAAAAAGTTTCAAACATGATGGAGTTGATGGGTATGTCAGGGCCTGGAGGAAAATTTTCAAAAACAGCCAGAGGGAACAAAAAATCCACCTCCCAGGTTCCTTTTAATCTCCCAAAAGAAATTAATGGTTTGTTTGGAAAGTAAATGCTTTGGGGTCAAAAAAAATTATAAGATGGAAAGCGAAGTCGCTTCTTTAATTTTTTTCATGTTCCCTCCTTGCCATCGGTTTGCCTGCCCTCAATCATCATAGATTGGTATTATATTACATGCGGCTTAAACGACTTGAAATAACCGGTTTTAAATCTTTTCCAGATAAAAGCGTCATTGAATTTCCCCCCGGCATATCTGCGATTGTCGGCCCAAACGGATGCGGCAAAAGCAATATCATTGATGCGATCAAGTGGGTAATGGGTGAACAGAGCATCAAGCAGCTTCGCGGGAAATCCATGGGAGATGTTATTTTCTCAGGAACTGCCAAACGGCTCCAGTTGAATATGGCGGAAGTATCTTTGATTCTTTCCAATGACACCCCTTCTGCGGCTGACCACAGCATTAATCAATTAACAGAGGTTATGGTTACCCGGCGGCTCTTTCGTTCAGGAGAAAGCGCTTACCTTATCAATAAACAGGCCTGTCGATTAAAGGATATTCATAATGTTTTTTTAGGCAGCGGTATGGGATCAAAATCATGTGCCATTGTCCAACAGGGCAATATCGGCGCAATTACGGATGCTACCCCTGAAGAGAGAAGGGAATATATTGAAGAAGCGGCAGGTGTAACGAGATACAAAACCCGCAAAAACGAAGCGGTTCTCAAGGTAAAATCCACTAACCAGAACCTGCTGCGCTTAAATGACATTATTGATGAAATTAAAAAGCAGATGAACAGTCTCCGCCGTCAGGCAAGAAAAGCGCAACGGCACAATGACTTCCGGGAGCGTGCAAAAAAAGCGGATATTCTTATTACGGCCTATTATTATGAACAATACTCCCGGAAGATTGAAAACTCACAGGACCTTTTAAACCAGTTAAAGGAAAAGGATACATTACAAACATCCGAACTTGAAAAACTAAATGCCGTGCTTGAAAAAATCAAATCCGACCGTTTTAACAAAGATCAAAACATTTTACGGAAAAAAAATGAAAAATCCGATGCCCAACGGCAAATTGACACGCTGAAAAATGATCTTAAACATCTTAAGAACGATGAAAAACGGCTGTATTCTGAAATCATAGGACTTGATGAGGCAATCATAGGACTTGAGGCGAAAATTCAAAAAATAAACGATGAGATTGCCCAGGAGTCCGTGAATCAAAAAAAAATGATCGCTTTAAAAAAAGAAACCAAAAACGCGCTTGCTCAAACTAATATTGCGTCAAAAGACATTCGCAGCCTTCTTGGCGGATTACAGCAGAAACAGGAAAACCAGCGTAAACATCTCATGGAATTAATGGCTCAGAAAGCCAAATTCCAGAATATTTTCAAGAATGCAAAATCCAATAAAGACCATCTGCAGAAAAGAATCAGCCAGCTTCAGAATGATGAAATAAAAATTGCGCAAAACATTTTAAAACTTCAAACAAAAAAAACAGATGCAGAAAACAATCTGGCTTCACTCAAGGCGGACAGCGAATCAATCAATCATCGCATTGCGGACAAAAAAAAAGCCCTGGAAGAATCAAGCTCAAAACTTGGAAATCAGATTAAAAAAGTAAATTCCCTTTTAAATGATCGTAACACCGTAAAGTCAAAATTTGCCGCTTTGCAAAAATTACATGATAATTACGAATGGTATAAAGACGGCGTTAAAGCGATCATGACAAACAAGGGCAATTCCGCACAGAATATGCCCTCACTGAAAAATAACAGCATCCTTGGCATCATAGCGGACAATATTGAACCTGAATCGGGTTTTGAAATTGCTTTAGAGGCAGTGCTCGGCGAATCCCTCCAGTATATTCTTGTCAAAGATCAGGAGACCGGCATCTCATCAATCAATTACCTCAAAAGCTCTAAAGCCGGCAGGGGCGGATTTATCCCTATATCAAAACCTGCCAAACCGCATGGCATAAATAAAGATACGAACCTGTTGCTGAACCATGTGGCGATTAAGCCCGAATATGAATCCCCGATTCATGCGCTTTTAGAAAACACTGCGGTTGCCGAAGATTTTGATGCAGCCTTAAAAATATGCGATCAAGACAATGGCTACCAGAAAGTAGTGACAAAAAACGGGGATATCATCTTTGCAAACGGCATATTAATCGGGGGCAGCAAGGATAAATTGTCAGGCATTTATGAAAAAAAGCGGGAACTCAAACAACTTAAAACCAGAATCAAAAAATTATCAGATACTCTGGTTGAGCAGGAAAATATCAGAAATGATCTTGAGGGGGAAGTTAAAAACCTTGAGATTGACATACAAAAACTCACGGTTCAAAAAAACAGCATTGAAATAAAAATCCGTGATGCTGAAAAAGAACTTTACCAGGCTGCGGAAACGTTAAAACATGCCTCAAACCACCTTGAAATCATCACCCTTGAAAAAGAAAATCTCATGGGCGAAGCAACCGATATCGACAAGGAGATTGCAAAGCATAATTCCGCACTTAACCGGATTACCAGAGATGAAAAATCCGTGGAAAAAGAAATAAAGGAAATTTCAGATCAGGTGGCATCGTTAAAAGACCAGATTTACGGGTTTGATCAAAAAGAGATGGATTTAAAACTTGAACTCACAAAATTATCCGCAGAGCTGGAAAATACGGACAAATCATTGGCACGCCTTGCCGAATTCCAGGCTGAAGGAATAAAACAGGCAGAGCAGATTAAAAAAGATATTATCATCAAAACGCAAAAACGAAAAAATGCCACGCTTCAAATTCAGGGGCATGAAAATAAATTATCTGAAATTACAAAAGGCTTAGATGCCATTGATAATGAATTAAAGGAGCATGAGACCGACTTTCAAACCATCATCACCCAAATTAATCAAACAGACACTGAAATATCCCAGACAAAAAATACAATCGATGAAATAAAGCAAAAAGTACATCAACTTGAACTTGAGCTGTCCAGCTTTAAGATAAAGCGCGAAAATGTGGCAAACCGATTTTTAGAAACATATTCTTTGTCATTTTCCCAAATTATCGCTGAATATCGAAATACAGTGAACGCTGATGATTTCTCCATTGATAAAGCAGAAACCGATCTTTTCAATTTTAAAAAAAAGATCGAACGCATCGGAGATGTTAATATCGGTGCCATAGAAGCCTATGAAGAGCAAAAAACCCGTTATGATTTTCTGACCAAACAGCGGGACGACCTGCTTGATGCGCTTGAAGATTTACAGAGGGTGATAAAAAAAATTAATAAAATTACCCAGAAACTGTTCATGGAAATGTTTCACAAAATAAACGAAAAATTCAAAGAAATATTTCCAAAACTTTTTGACGGCGGTGATGCCTGGCTTGAATTAACGCAACCCACCCAGCCCCTTGAAACCGGTGTTGAATTAATGATTCACCCGCCGGGGAAAAAAGTCACCCGTTTAAGCCTCTTGTCAGGCGGAGAAAAAGCACTGTCTGCAATCGCTTTTATTTTCTCCACCTTTCTGATTAATCCGGCTTCCTATTGTCTGCTTGATGAAATTGATGCGCCCCTTGATGAAGCAAACACGCATCGATTTAATGAATTATTAAAAATTATCGGAGAAAAATCCCAAATTATCATGATCTCCCATAATAAAAAAAGCATGGAATTCTCCGACATGCTGTTTGGCGTAACCATGGGGGAAAGCGGCGTATCCAAACTTGTTTCAGTGAATATTGAAAAATTGGCAAATCACACGGATACAAAAAAATAAAGGTAAAAAAAAATGATAGACCAGCTCATTGAAATTTATGACATAGCATATGAAAAAATATATCAACTGGGATCTGAAATAGACATAACAAATTCATTAGATGAAATTGCGGGACTTCTGCTTATCATCCTGCTGCTTCTGATCGCCGGACGAATCAGAAAACACAGAAAAAATAAACGCCCTGCCCCTGACATTGCTGACATACTGCAAGCAGACCTGCCCGTTGATGCCATAGAACCGATTGATTCATCAGGAACAGCAATTGAACAAACACCGGATAAAATTGAAAAAAGCGATCATATTGTTGAAACGGTTTCAGACAAAAAGCCCGAAACCACAGCACCATGGGCTGAAAAACCTGCTCCGGAACCCGAACCAATTAAAACAATACCGGAAATACCTGCCGAAATCCCGGCTGAGCCTGCCGGTTTTTTCAATCGCCTTAAATCCGGGCTTTCCAAAACCAGGCAATCCCTTTCAAAACGATTTGATGCTGTTTTGTCGGGCAACCGTAAAATAGATGATGAAGTTCTGGAAGAAATTGAAGAGGTGTTAATCACATCCGATATCGGCGTGCCGACAACCATGGAGCTGATTGAGCGCATTTCAAAAAATGCGGGCAACATTTCAAGCACCGATGAATTTAAAACCCGGTTAAAAGCGGAAATGCTTTCTCTGGTTGATCTTGAATATCCTGAAAAAGTATCAACAAAACCCCGTGTGATTATGGTTGTGGGCGTAAACGGTGTCGGCAAGACCACAACCATAGGAAAACTTGCGGCAAAATTTACGGCAGAAGGCAAAAAAGTCCTGTTGTCCGCCGCAGACACGTTTCGGGCGGCTGCGGTTGAGCAGCTCGAAATCTGGGGACAACGCGCAGGCGCTGATATTGTAAAACATCAGGACAAATCCGATCCGGCTGCGGTTGCCTTTGACAGTATTGAAGCTGCCATTGCGAGAAATATTGATGTGGTGATAGTTGATACTGCCGGCAGACTCCATACCAAAGTCAATTTAATGGAACAATTGAAAAAAATCAAACGCAGCATTGAAAAAAAAATCCCCGAAGCGCCCCATGATACCCTGCTGGTGCTTGATGCAACCACCGGACAGAATGCCGTATCCCAGGCCCAATTATTCAACCAGGATATCAATATAACGGGAATTGTCCTGACAAAACTTGACGGAACCGCCAAGGGCGGCATCGTCCTTTCCATATGTAACTCCCTTAACGTCCCCATCCGATATATCGGAATCGGAGAAAAAATCGATGACCTCCAGGAATTTGACCCCAAATTGTTCATTGACGCACTTTTGTGATAAAATTGTCGAGATCCATATCTTTAACCCAAATTTTTCTACCGCTTTGCCTTTATTGTGATAGTATGTTACAAAGTCTTCCTATCTGATGGATAAAATTTAAGTTCGATTTTTTCACGACGGCAACGTTGCAGAAATTTACATGCAATTGCTTTTTTTCTATGATCCTCCTTCAGAACAGCATCTCATTTTTCTAAAAAAAATGCTAAGGAGGCACTATGCTTTTCGGCGAATATAAATTCACCTGCCGGCTTGAAACAGACGCGGAACTCCCATACTACAAGGGATCGACCTTCCGGGGTGTTTTTGGCCGCGCTTTAAAAAAAATCGTTTGCGCCTTAAAACAACAGGAATGCGAAAATTGCCTGCTCAATTCCAGATGCGTATACGCGCTGGTTTTTGAAACACCTGTTGCCGCAAGTTCAAAAGACTCCCGAATGGCCGCCCCGCCCCATCCGTTTGTAATCGAACCGCCGCTGACAAATAGAAGACATTTCACGGCCGGCAACTGTTTTGATTTTTCCCTGTTGCTGTTTGGCGACGCAAACAATTATCTGCCGTATTTTATTTACGCATTCGAACAGATGGGAAAAATCGGCATCGGGAAAAAAATCAACCACAAAAGGGGCCGGTTTGTGCTTGAAGCTGTTCAAACAAATAATGGGGTCATTTACACATCCGCTGACCAAAAACTGAACATGAACGGCAACCCTGAAAATTTAAATTTACAGCTTCCGAAAAACCCGCAGAATAAAAATCATCGCCTCACGCTGACGCTTCAAACGCCCCTGCGCCTGAAATTCGACAACAGACTCCAGGCCGCCCTCCCCTTTCATGTCCTGGTGCGGGCAATGCTTCGCAGGATCTCTTCGCTAATGAACACCTATGATGACGGCGAACCACATCTGGATTATCCGGGGCTTGTCAAAAAAGCGGAGCAGGTCGGAATAGTTGAAAACAACCTGCAATGGTATGACTGGCAGCGGTATTCCTTTCGCCAGGACGAAAAAATGCTCATGGGCG
>JAOZOL010000395.1 GCA_029933295.1 Desulfobacterales bacterium
TCACCCAAAGGGCGAGCCGGAGGCTCCCATCTGCTGCGTTATTAACGGCTTGCATCTGGAAGCCTCCGACTCGTGCAAAATTCAGGTTATAGTTCATTTTTTTCTTGACAACAGGCTATCACAATGTGATAGTTTTTTGATAAAAATATAAACGAATAAAAAAATCTCAGGCACAAAATGGAGAGTCACGAATTTAAACGCTTTCGTAAAAAGCTGGATAAAACCCAGGAGGGCATGGCCCACTTGCTGGGGGTATCCGTCAAAGCGATTAGAAGCTATGAACAGGGATGGCGCTCCATTCCCACACATGCCGAACGTCAATTGTTATTTCTGACAGCCAAAAAAGATGAAATTCTTAAACCACAAAAGCCATGCTGGATCATTAAAGGCTGCAAAGAGGAACGAAAAAAACAATGTCCGGCATGGGAATTTCACGCCGGGAGCCTGTGCTGGTTTATCAACGGAACTATTTGCAGCGGCACTGATCAAAAAAACTGGGCTGAAAAAATTAAAATCTGCAAAAAATGCAAGGCGTTTCCGGCCGGCTTAAAAAAACTTTTAGATACCCCCAAAAAAATTTCCAAAGTCCCGCACCATGATAATTGTTTCAATGAATCATAGAAATATAAAATTTCCTTTTCAAATAAATCGGATGGAGAATAAAAACTGATTGATTTTTTTTGCATATACACTTAAGCAAACGCAATCAATGGTTATTCGATATCACAAAAAACAGAAAACCGACGTTGAAATAACCAGACAGATAATCTTTATTAACTGACATATGTTTTTACCTGCAACGCAAAAAGAAATGGCCGCACTGGGATGGGACGCGCTCGACATGATCCTTATCACCGGTGACAGCTATGTGGATTCGCCCTATATCGGAGTAGCGGTGATCGGTAAAGTCCTTGTGGATGCCGGATATCGTGTCGGCATCATCGCCCAGCCCGATATTTCATCGGATAAGGATATTTGCCGGTTGGGAGAGCCGGAACTGTTCTGGGGGGTGAGTGCCGGATGTATGGATTCGATGGTCGCAAATTATACTGCGACCCTTAAAAGGCGCAAAAGCGACAACCTGACCGCCGGCGGCAAGAACACAAAACGTCCGGACCGGGCGGTTATTGCCTATACCAATCTAATCAGGCAATATTTTAAAAAAACAAAATCCATTGTCATAGGCGGGATCGAAGCCAGCCTGAGACGCATTTCCCACTACGATTACAACTCGAACTCTGTGCGGCGCTCCGTCCTGTTTGATGCCAAAGCCGATATTCTGGTTTACGGCATGGGGGAAAAAGCAATTCTCGAGATTGCGGAACACCTGAAAGATTCCAAACCGATTCATGATATCCGTAATATCAGGGGCATCTGTTATATTGCAAAAGAAAAGCCGGCAGGCCATATTGAACTTCCTTCTCATGCAGAAGTTGCAAAAAATAAAACCGCATTTAAAAATATGTTTCTGCAATTTTACAAAAACGCAGATCCTATGAGTGCCAAAGGATTATGTCAGTTGCAGGATACGCGGTATCTGATCCAGACCCCGCCGCAATTTCCACTGACGACCGATGAACTGGACCATATACACGAGCTGGGGTTTGAGCAGGACGTTCACCCGGCACACCGCAAAGATGGAGTTGTGAATGCTTTAGATACCATCCGTTTTTCCATCAATACCCATCGCGGGTGCTTTGGCGAATGTCATTTTTGCGCCATTACAATACATCAGGGACGAATCATTTCAAACCGGAGTGAAGCTTCCATCTTAAAAGAAGCCGCATCATTTACCAAACACGCCGAATTTAAAGGAATTATTCGGGATGCTGGCGGCCCCACAGCCAACATGTACGGCATGGAATGCGAACATATAAAAAAACAGGGCGCATGTCCGGACAAAAACTGCCTTTTCCCGGAACCCTGTCGGAAACTGCCGATCAGCCACAAACGGCAGATTCGGCTTTTGCAGCAGCTACGGCAATTGCCGGGCGTAAAAAAAATCTTTATCGGATCAGGCATTCGGCATGACCTGATCCTGTGCGACAAAAAATACGGACAAAAATACCTCAGGGAACTAATCTCCCATCACATATCCGGTCAGCTCAAAATTGCTCCGGAACACACAGAAGATCATGTCCTGGCGTTAATGGGAAAACCAAAAGCAAATGCATTTGCCAAATTTGTATCCCTTTTTGACCAAACGACCAAAAATTTGGGCAATAAACAATTTCTCACCTGCTATTTCATTGCGGCCTATCCGGGCTGCACCATGAAAGACATGCAAAATCTAAAACAATTTATCCGCAAAGTTTTACGGTTTACACCCGAACAAATCCAGGTTTTCACCCCCACTCCCTCCACCATGGCCACACTGATGTATTATACTGAAAAAGACACGTTCACGGGAAAACATATTTTTGTGGAAAAGGATTCCGCGAAAAAGGAAAAACAAAAAAAGATATTGAAAGGGAATCGTTCTTTTCGAAAAAAGTAAAAATCAGAACTGCCACCAAAATATAACAGCTATAAAATATAGAAAGATTCTCGTCACAGGGTAACCGCATTTGAATTTAAATTTGAGGAAAACCCGTGAAAATGGTTTG
>JAOZOL010000396.1 GCA_029933295.1 Desulfobacterales bacterium
TAACTTCTTTGTTGTCCCAAGTGTTACTACGACTGATGGTGTTCAGTGCTGTCGAGAACCTCCCGGACTTTCTGGGTCAGTTTATAGAGAGAAAAAGGTTTTTTTAACAGCTGTGCCGAAGTGTTGTGCTGCCTGAGCTGGTTGAAGTGTTTTTTTGGGTAGCCTGACATGTAGAGAATTTTTAATTCCGGCTTGATTTTTACCAGATATTCACTTAATTCGACCCCGTTCATTTTCGGCATAACAATATCCGTAAGGAGCAGGTCGATGGACCCCTTATATTTTTCTGCCTGTTGAATCGCGGCAAAAGGTCCATGGGCAGATAAGACTTTGTAGCCTGCTTCGGTCAGCATATTAATGGTGATGTCAAGCAATGAGGACTCGTCTTCAACAATCAGCACCGTTTCGCTGCCGCGCACCAGAATCCCACTGTTAGAGACAGTTGCCTTTTTTTCTTTTTCAATTTGAACCAGTGGGAAATAGATGTTGAAGGTTGATCCTTCGCCAGGAGTACTATCGACAAGAATGTAGCCATTATTTTGTTTTATCAGGCCGAAAACCATCGAAAGCCCTAGTCCCGTTCCTTTACCAATCCCTTTTGTGGTGAAAAACGGATCAAATATTTTCTCCATGACCTCCTGAGTCATTCCACATCCCGTATCGGTAATACTCAATAACACGTATTCACCACTGTAGCAGCCGGGGTGATCCAGACAGAAATTTTTATCCAGTACCACATCTTCAGTTTTAACTGAAATAACCCCATTATTATCAATTGCATCCCTGGCATTAATGATGAGGTTAGTCAGGATCTGGTCGAAGTGGCTCGGATCAATATCAACAAAAGCAACTTCAGCTCCGGCAATCCAGCGGAGTTCAAGGTTCTCACCGATCAGACGTTTAAGCATGATGAGCATATTTGCAACGGTGTCATTTAAGTTTAAAACCTGCGGTTGGCGCGATTGCTTACGGGCAAATCCGAGTAATTGCTGGGTTAGATTGGAGGAGCGATTGGCCGCCAGCCTGATTTCCTGAAGCCGCTTTTCCAGGGGATCCCCCGGCTGTATTTTGATCAGTGCAATCTCAACCTGACCAAGAATAATTGCCAGCATATTGTTGAAATCGTGAGCAACTCCACCGGCTAACTGCCCGACGGCTTCCATCTTCTGGGAATGGCGGTACTTTTCTTCGGTGAGCAGCTGCTCTGTAATATCCCGTTTGATCGCGATATAGTTGACAATGGCGCCTGTCGTATCAATGACGGGTGAAATCGTTGCTTTTTCGGTGTAGAAGGAGCCATCCTTTTTTTTATTGATAAAGCGCCCCTTCCAGGTTTTCCCTTGTGTGATTGTGTCCCACAGCTCCGCATAGACGGCATCACTGTGCTCACCACTACTTAAAATACAGGGTTCTTCCCCGATAGCTTCCGTCTGGGTGTAACCGGTAATGGCGGTAAATGTCGGGTTGACATATTCAATGACCCCCTCCGGGTCGGTAATGACAATGGCCTCACCCGATTGCTCAATGGCTACGGCCAGCCGCAGGAGTTGTTTCTCTGCCTGCTGAAGCATCCTTAAATCGATATCGACACAAAATAGTTCCTTGGCTCCTGATGGTGTTGTGTGCATGATATGAGAAGAGAAAACCGGAATATCATTCCCTTCCTTGTCACGGAGAATACTTTTTCTTGAGGCAATGGGGTGGTCTTCGGCAAGCCAGTGCTGGATCGATTCAACGACTTCTTCCCGCATCTGGAGTGGGATGATCAGGTCTTCAATTTTTTTACCGATGGCTTCTTCTTTGGAATATCCGTAGAGATCGGTACTGGCCGTATTCCAGTAGATTATCCGGTGATTTTCGTCGTATCCCTGGACCGGGATGTGTTCCAGATTGTCAATGATGGTGCGGAAGCGAACCTCACTTGTTGCCAGGGCGGCTTCTCCCTGCTTCCGTTGAGTGATGTCAACGACGAGCCCAACCATTCCTGTCAGAGTGCCATCGTCTTCATAGAGTCCGGTGACCGAAAGGTCTCCCCAGAAAAAACTTCCATCCTTACGGATGTAACGTTTGTCCATCCGGTAAGAATTTATTTTTCCTGTAATCAATTCATGATCGAGTACGATCTGTCTGGGCAGGTCTTCAGGGTGGGTCAATGATTGAAAATCGGTAGCTGTAATTTCACTGGCGGAATAGCCTGTCATTCGAGCCCACTGGTCGTTAACCTGCAAATATTTTCCGGCGGCATTGACTTCCATCATCCCGACAATCTGATTGTCAAAAAAGGCTTGTAACGTTTTTTCGTGGTTCATCAAATCTCAGTCTTCCCATGAGGTACAGGGATCGGCAAAACAGGTTAATTCGGGATGACGTCTCCCAAGTATTTTTGATTATAGCAGCTTGTACTGTTTTTCAAATCGGTCTTTTTCTCTATTTATTCCTTGATGCAGTTTTATGGAAATACTGGAGCAGGTTTTTGTGTCAACAAGCTTTAATCACCATCAAGGTGATATCATCATCACGGGAGAAATCCCCTCTGAAGACATTGACCTCTGAAATGAGTTGTTTGGCAATATCGTCTGAACTGGCATCTGCATAGCGAA
>JAOZOL010000075.1 GCA_029933295.1 Desulfobacterales bacterium
AATATTTTTTCTTATCAATTTTCACCCGAAGGGCGAGCCGGAGGCTCCCATCTGCTGCGTTATTAACGGCTTGCAATATATAGCTGCGCCGTTAAATGCCTTGCATATGGAAGCCTCCGGCTCGTGCAAAATTCAGGTATTAAAACAACTTTGTTTTTCAAAACCAAAAAGCCGGATCACCCGTTCGGGTACAGAAAATGAATCATTTAAATTATGGATTTAACAGTCATGTGGGTAACGTCCGTTCTCATAATGAGGACTATTTGCGCGCAGAACCTGAATTGGGGCTTTGGGTTGTAGCAGATGGAATGGGCGGGCATAAAGGCGGCGAAACCGCATCCATGATTGCCGCCGACTTTATTGTTGATAAAATAAGAACCGGAGAAACATTAGAAGCATCAATTGCCCAGGCTCATCACGCTATTTTGCAGGCAAGTAAAGAAGGAAAAGGGCCGGAGGGAATGGGTACCACTGTAGTGGCCCTTAAAATAACAGACAATACCTGTGAAATTTCATGGGTTGGGGACTGCCGGGCATATTTGTGGGACGGCACCATTTTTAAACAGCTTACAAAGGATCATTCGTATGTCCAACAGCTTGTAGACACAGGCGTGATTTCCAGCGAAGAGTCTATCCGGCACCCCTATCAGGATGTTCTTCTGCAGGCGCTGGGAGCAACAGATATTCCGGATGTCAATGTTGAAACAATCATCCATGAAATGTATCAAGGCGAACAGATTCTGCTTTGCAGTGATGGACTTACCAAGGAACTCAATGACAGCGATATTGCCGACGCGCTGGCCCTTGAATTAAATGAACAGAAAAAAACGGATTATCTGATTTCTGCGGCTTTAAAAAATACCGGCAGAGACAATATCACTGCCATACTGGTGTCCGCAGATGAGGATGCGCCGGCTAAAATACCGGGCGCTGATACGGTGCCGATGAATACGAAAAAATTAAATCAAGCCGGCCTTTTCGAAAAACTGCGTGCCTGGCTGAGAGGAATGTTTCCAATATTTTGATAAAGCTAATATACCATCTATGATCAAAATCCCTAATTATGAAATAGGAAAATTGGCCGGACGCGGCGGTGTCGCAGAAGTATATCTTGCCACACACACACTGCTGGACAGAACCGTTGCGATAAAACTGATTTCTCCTGCAAAAAGCGATGAGCTCTCCGACAAGCGTTTCTTAAAAGAAGCAAAAGTAGTTGCCAGGCTTCGTCAATCAAATATTATTTCAATTTATGACGTCGGTATTCTTGATGGTAAGTATTATATTATCATGGAGTATCTTGAGGGTGGAGACCTCAAACAACGCATAAAACAGGTTTTGACTGTTGAACAAAGCCTTAAAATACTCAGGCAGATTACCCTGGCCATCGCACATGCCCATGACAAAGGATTTATTCACCGTGATATCAAATCACAAAATATCATGTTTCGCGCAGATGGGACGGCCGTTCTGACGGACTTTGGCATTGTAAAGGATTTGACGGCCGAAAGCGGTTATACGGTAGACGGAACCAGTATCGGCACCCCGCATTATATGAGCCCGGAGCAGGCCTTAGGGTCAGAAAAAATAGACTGGCGAACGGATTTATACAGCCTGGGCGTCACTTTCTACGAAATGCTCACTGGCTCTGTTCCCTATTTTGCTGATTCCGTCATTGCTGTTGCATTAAAACATATTAATGATCCTGTTCCGCAATTGCCGGAAAAGTTTGCGCGTTTCCAGCCGATCATTGATAAATTAATGGCCAAAAAACCCGAGGACCGGTTCCAGTCTGCTCATTATCTTCTCCGTGAAATAGACAAACTTGAAGGAAAAGATCTTTTAGCCGAGACAATTGAACAAAAAGTCAAACCCGTACAAAAAATAAATCCTGTCAGAATCCTACTGGCTGTCCTGGCTGTCTGTTTGATCAGCGGCGTGGTTTTTATAAGCCACCCGTATTTAATCGATCTGCCGGTTATAAAAAATCTGCCGATTATGAAAAATCAAATTGACCGGCAAGAACCTGCAAATAAAGCTAAAACATCACCTCCCAGCCAAACAAGATCACCCGCTCAGGCCCCGCCTTCCTCTTCTGAGTCCGAAACGCCGCGAAAAGAACAGGTTGGCATTGATCTGGCAGATATCATCAACACGGAATTATTAACCAAAGCCATAGAAAACAAAAATTATTCCGAAGCACTCCAGTATGTTGACGATGCCAGATATAAATTACCGGCATCTTCGAACGAAATGCTGCAAAAAGCCGATAATTTTATAAAATCGAAACAATTCATTAATGCCGGAGATATGTATAGTACGGTTTTATCCGTCGATCCGATGAACACTCCGGCGTTACTCGGTTTGCTTTACGTGGCCGTCGAAAAACAAATGGACCTGGCAGGACGGAATAAATCTTCAATAGCCGACCACGCTACGTTATTGTCACTTTTGACCAAAGCCATAAAAATAACTTCTCTCAAACATTTCAAACGCTTGAAAATTGACACACTGGAATCGCTCTATGAAGCAGCTGAAAAAAAATATAAGCAGCAAAAGTTAAAAAAAGCCGATCAATGGACGAAAACCGGCCTGAAATATGCACCGGATCATCTGAGACTAAAAAAACTCAGTTATCGCATTCATGCAAAAATCTGCTTAAACAAAAACCGGTTAACATTGCCAAAAGATGATAATGCCCTGGCCTATTTTCAACAGATCCTGAAGCTGGACCCGGAGGATCAGGATGCTAAAAAAGGAATATCACGTATTGTAGCTAAATATAAAACCATGGCCCAGGCTGCACAAAAAAACAACAACAATACCGAAGCAGCCCAATTGATAAAAAGGGCCCGGACTATCGATCCGGATAATAAAGAATTAAAAATAATAGAGATGATGATTTCAGGCGATAACGGGGGATCAAAACAGGAAAGCGCAAAATTCTATTTAAATGCCCTTAAGTTAAACCCCGCCAACGCCAAGGCAAAAAAAAAGCTTGATGCAATTGTCAGGGATCTTGATAAAAACGGCAATACGAAAAAAGCCATGGCCATTTTAAAACAGGCGCTTTCGATCGCTCCGAAAGATCCGGCGTTTAACAAAAGGTTTACTACCATTGATCGGTATCAGAAGGTGATCACTAAAATTTCACAATCATTGTCAAAAATTAAACAAATTCAATCAGTTAGCGAAAAGATTGCTCCCTATCAATCTTTATTTACATCCCTGGATTCAGCCATTACCACCTATGGCAAAAAAAAGCTGATGCGCCTGAGGCAAGACAGCATCACACAGGTAAAAAAGGATATTGAAAAACAGAAAGGCCTAAGCCAGTCCATCCCCGATAAATTTGCAAATCTGGTCTCAACGCATCTACCCGAACTAAATGAATATGTGAAAAACTCCCAGTATGACATATTGCTTGCAAAAGGCGATACTGCGTTTACAAAACAGGAAATGGCCGATTATTATTTAAAAGCCTTTGTATTGATAAAAAACCGCGAAACGGCGAAAAAAAAAATCGGATCACTGGTATTGGAGCTTGATGCTGAAAATAAAAACAGTGAGGCGATGGCTGTTATACAACAAGCCCTGGCCATTGCACCGGATGATTCTAAATTTAATAAACTGCTCTTACGCATCAAGCACGAAATTAAAATTTTCGTCACCCCTTCCGGGTGTGGCAAGGAAAATATCATTATTTTTACAATGCCGGTTTTCACGAATAAATTAAATCTTTGTATCCAATATCGAAATCTGGAACCCGACAGCATAGTAAATGTCGTGCTGGAGCATAAAAATACTCATTCCATGGAAATCCCGGTTGTT
The DNA here is from genome assembly GCA_029933295.1 of Desulfobacterales bacterium. GTDB lineage: Bacteria > Desulfobacterota > Desulfobacteria > Desulfobacterales > Desulfosalsimonadaceae > JAOZOL01. The sequence goes on from JAOZOL010000075.1 coordinate 3,832, forward strand.
TTAAACGGCCGTTCCGGAAACAAATCGGTTAGCATCACAGCGCCGGTGGAAGGATTTGCAATAGGCAATTATTCAATTCTGGTCAAACAAAAGGAAAAAATATTAACCAAAAGCCGGATAGAATTTATTCCAAAACGGAGGTAACGGACATGAAATGGCTATTTCTTTTTATTATGAGTTCAATGCTTGGTCTGGGCTGTGCAAATTGTCAAAAAATTCAGCAACAATTTGATACTTGCCAGACAACTTTGACGGATCAGGACTTTATTATTAAAAAACAGGAATCAACACTCAGGCAAAATGATCAAAAAATTGCAGAGCTAAAAGAAACCATTGCGACAATGGAATCCGACATTGCTGAATTAAACAGGAAATTAAAAATCAGTTCAAGTGAAAAAGGCCGGTATGATGATCGTTTGAAAAGCATTACATTTTCGGTCAGGAAATTTATCAAAAAACAAATTCAGGACAACCGGACCTTTTTGACGGATATTGCCATGGATGATTTTATCGGCAATGAATTGATCAAAAGAGAACATTCCGGTGAATCCGGCATATTTATCGTCGACGTATCTCACCCTGTTCCCGGCAGCGGGCAAATCAATGGCATCGGCGGTTATTTTTCCGGTTCAGCCGACATGATCGTGAAATTGTTAAGACCTGTGGGTAAAAATTATGTCGTGACCTATGAAAAAAAGCTTGCCGTCAAAACAGACCGGACCGGCAAGCATTATATCGATTTTGACAATCCTTTAATTGTTGAAAAAAATGATGTTATTGCGTATTATTTTCCCAAAACAGTAAATGTACCCTATGACAGCGGTATCGGCACAACCGCATATTCAAAAATGAAATCGGATAAATTTAAACAGGGCGGCCCGGTGGAAGCCGATGATATATGGCACAAAGGAGAAACCCTTAGAAAATACTCATTAAGTTACTATGGCATATTTAATACAAAACCAAAAGCAATGCATCTTAATCTTAATAAAATCGAAAATCTGGGAAAATGGGACACCATGGCAAAATAAAAATATGAAAACGATTTTTTGAAAATTTTTTAACCTGTTGCAGTGTATCCATAAACAAAACTTCCAGCATCGTCTGCTGATAAAAGGTAATTTTAATCGATCATGGCAAAAAAAATTAAACCCGTTTCAATATTATTTGCTGACATTTCAAAAAGTTCCACCATTTATGAAACAATGGGGGATCAGGCCGCCCAGGAAGCAATTGAAAAGATATTAAATCTGCTATCGGATGTGACGCACCAGTTTACGGGAGACGTCATTAAAACGGTGGGCGACGCGGTTATCTGTATTTTTGATTCAACCGACAACGCGATTTGCGCTGCGAAATCCATGCAGCAGAAAATTATTTGTGGTTTACCGGATGCCTCGCATCTCCCCCCAATTAACATACATATCGGTATTCATAATGGTCCTGTTGTGATTGATAAAGGAGATATCTTCGGCGATGCGGTCAACATCACCGCCCGGGTGGCTGACTATGCCAATCCGCGACAGATTGTTGCAACCCGTGCTGTGATAGAAAGTTTATCTGAAAATTCAAACCATCAAAAAAAATACCTGTCTAAAATAACCGGCAAAAACATTTCCGGCAAAATTGAACTTTTTGAAATAATTCTTGAGGATCTAGAGATGACGATGATCATCGATTCCCAAAAATTATCCGAAATACTGTGTTCAAAGCTGTATTTAAAAAAAGATGGGCAGGAATTGATCATCGATGCTCAAAAACCGATGATTTCGATTGGACGAGATGATTATAACGATATTGTAATTCATTACTCATGGATTTCAAGAACCCACGCATACATCGAAAACCGGAACGGAATATTCATGGTAAAAGACAAGAGTTCCAACGGAACCTATATTCATCCCGTGGATTCCGAGCCTGTTTTCATCAAAAAAGGAGAACATCCGATAACTGGACAAGGGAGCATTGTGTTTGGCCGTGATACTTCAAAACCCCAAAGCGATAATGACGCTTCAGACACGATCGAGTATCATGTTAAAAAGGAACAGTTTGTATAATTTTCGCTTATAACCTCACACGGTTTTCCCGCCCCGAAAATATCTTTTTGACTTTCTCCGGATCATTCCAGATCAGGTCCGTATCATCATATAATGCCTTCAACCGTTCTTCAACAAGCCGTCTTTTCATTTCAAAATCATCATCATTTAAGTCTTTTGGGATGGTAATGGGAGTACCGAATCTGATAATAACGCGGGAAAAAAGTTTTGGCACCATAAATCTGTCCCAGCTCTTCATGCACCACTTTTTTTGCGCTGATGTTATTGTCGGGACAATGGGAAGACCTGCAACCTGGGCGATTTTCAGCAGGCCTGGTTTCACGACACCAAACGGACCCTTTGGCCCGTCCACAATATGACCGATTTTATACCCCTCAATCGCCAGTTCTTTTAATTTTCCCAAGGCTTCCCGCCCGCCGCGTGTGGAGGAGCCTCTCACCGGCTCCCACCCGAGCATTTTAACACCCTGTGCAGCCAGATCGCCGTCACGGCTCTGGCTGATCATAATCGCGATGGGTTTGCGTTTCGCAAAAAATGTAATCCCCGGAAAAAAACGCTGGTGCCATGAAATATAAATAAGACTTTTACCATGATCAATGATATCGCGTTCATTTTCAGGATCAACGATTCTCGTCCGATGAGTGAAAGAAATCATCTTGACAATGAACAGACCAGCATGGGGCAGAATATGCCGATACAACAAAGGGGTCAAGTCCATTCTTGACCTTTTATAATCAAGCCCTTCAATTGTTCCATCTCCCGGGCCAAATCTCCATCAGCGGTTAATCGTTTTTTCATGCGCTCGACCACGCTTCTGACGGTTCTGTCGTTATCAATTTTATACTGCTTCCCGATCTCACTGAAAGTATCAAGACGAAATTTCCGGGTAAGGTATATCGCCGCATTACGGGCATCATTCCTTCTCCCGCGTTGACTCTTCATGATTTCAGTATTTTTCACACCATAAAATCTGCAAACCTCATCAACAATTCGCTTTCTATCCGGCAACAGCTCCCGACTTGCAGGAATCTCCCTGTTAATTTCTCCAGATCCATATTTTTCCTTAATCCGGTCAATAAACTCCTGAGGCCCTAAACACACCGGCCATTTTGCACCGCTGATTTTTTTACTGACCTCATCATCCTCAGCCACCGCCACCCAACGTTTATAATACCGCAGCCGGGACTTTCGGTTCCGGGAGAGCATTGATAATATGTAACTTTTATAAAGCCACTCCCATTTCCCGGCAATTGATAAATATCCTTTATGACTGCTCCATTTATAGGCATCTATCTTTTCCACCAATCCGGCCCGTACCGGATTTCTATGGATGTATCGGACCGCCTGCAACAGGTAGCTGTCGGTATCGATAAGAATCGATTTGTAGCGCCCTCGAAAAAGCTGCCCATCGCATTGATGGCGGCCGTTATATCTCTGGGTGAATACCCCGTTTAAATGACGCATGCTCCTGGAAAGGTTGGCATTCGGCGTCTGAAGCAGCATATGATAATGATTCGGCATCAGGCAGTAAGCGGCAACACGGACATTCCACATCTCAGATGTTTCACGCAAAAGATCCGTGAACATGATATAATCCTGATCATCTGCAAAAATATCCTCCCCGCGTCTTCCACGATTCATGACGTGGTACCAGGCATCAGGGTATTCTATTCGTAATGGGCGTGCCATAATATCCATCAATAGCATTGGCGATAATAAAAGTCAAGAATGGATTTGACCCCCAATAGCTTATTGACAAATAATTTTTACCAAATTATAATTTAACCTTATTTAATAACAAATAACATAATCAGGAGAATTCCATGAAAAAATATTCAATCGCCGTCCTGGCAATGATTTTTCTGTTATCCTTAAGTGTTACAGCCCTTGCTGTTGCGCCTCAAAACTCCGGAGGAGCTAATAGTCAATCCCTAAAAGCCCCCCCCTACGCGACCGACCGGATACTGCTCCAGCTCACCGAGGATGCGATCCTGTCTCCCTCTTTTCAGCATGAAGGTGCCGCCCCGGGAAGTATTACCACGGGACTGGGATCTCTTGATACGAAGATAACAAACCTGAATGCCAGGGCCATGTACAAGGCATATAAAGAGGTCAAAAACAAGCTGCTGGATAAGCGGCTGGGGGTATTTCGCTGGTATATGCTCGAACTGCCGGAAAATTCGGATATCAAGGCGATCATAGACCAGTTAAAATCCGATCCGAATGTTGCCAATGCAACCCCTGACTATATAGCCCATGCCTATCCGGCGGTTTTACCTGATGACCCCATGTACTCCAGTCAATGGGGACACGATAACACCGGTCAACTGCTGGATTACTGCTGGAACTGCGGCGGACATCCCAATGGTAACCCTGTGGGAACCGTCGGTTTTGACGGAAATGTCGAAGCCGCATGGACGGTTTTAGGCAGCTATGGCAGCCCGAGCATTATCATTGCGATTATCGATTCAGGGGTTGACATTGATCATCCCGACCTGAACCTGGTAACCGGTTATGACTTTGGAGACAACGACAGCAATCCGGATGATGACAGTGATGAACCGGGTCATGGAACCGCATGTGCCGGCATTGCGGCGGCAATCGCAAACAATGGTATAGGTGTTGCGGGTGTTGCAGGCGGCTGCGGAATTATGCCGCTCAAGGTTGCCAACAGTGCGGGTACGATGTACTTTTCATCAATTCAAGACGCGCTTTATCATGCCGCAGATAACGGGGCGGATGTCGTCAGCATGAGCCTGGGTGCCGGTATCTCAAGTGATTCCGCGACAGATACGGCATTGCACTATGCATATAATGAAGGCGTAACCCTACTGGCGGCAACAGGAAATGAAAACGCCGGCACCATCAGCTATCCGGCAATCAACCAGTATGTCATTGCGGTCGGCGCGGCAAATCCCTGCGATGGGCGTAAACGAAGCAGCAGTAATTCCGGGGAACTGAACCCCGGCGTTAAGTCCGACCCGAATGGATATACCTGCGATGGTGAGCGATGGTGGGGTTCAAACTACGGTTCAACCACTCCTGATGCAAACGATGCGGTGGATATCCTTGCCCCGACAATCCTGCCGACAACGGATATCGGCGGCTCCGGTGGATACAATTCAGGTGACTACAGCATGTGGTTTAATGGCACGTCCTGCGCCACCCCCTTTGCTGCCGGCGTGGCTGCACTGATCAAGTCTCAGAACCCGGGATGGACGCCGACTCAGGTCCGCCAGCAGATCGTAGGAACCGCCCGTGATGTTATTAATGTTGAATCCGTGGCTGGATGGGACCGCTACAGCGGGTATGGGATGATCGATGCCGGAACCGCACTTGGCGGTTCAAGCGGCAATATTTCACCGTCTGCCAATGCGAACGGGCCCTATACCGGAGACGAGGGGGTTGCCATTGATTTCAGCAGTGCGGGTTCCTTTGATAATGATGGTACTATTATGAGTTATTACTGGGATTTCGGCGATGGCAATTCAAGCACCCTGGCCAATCCGTCCAACGTATATGCATCTTCGGGCAGCTATACTGTTTCGCTGACCGTAACAGATGATGACGGTGCAGCAGATACGGACAATACGACCGCCACGATTACCGGTATCTGTCACGATCATGAACTGGTCTTAACCCTGGTTCTGGACAACTATCCCGGTGAGACAACCTGGGAGATAAAAGATGCCGGAGGCAACACCCTGGCCTCCGGAGGGCCTTACAGTGTAGCGGGAGCGACTGAAACCGAAACCTTTTGTCTGCCAGACGGCGATTATACATTTACGATCCTCGACGCATACGGGGATGGAATCTGCTGCACCTACGGAAACGGCTCCTACGAGCTCGCTGAAGGCAGCACCATATATGCCTCGGGCGAAACCTTTGCAAGCTCGGAAAGCACTTCTTTTACCCTTGGCTCTTCTTCCAACACCCCGCCGGTGGCCGACGCCGGAGGACCATACACCGGCACCGAAGGGGTTGCGGTGAGCTTTGACGGCTCCGGCTCCAGCGATCTGGACGGCGATACCCTCTCATACTCCTGGAATTTCGGAGACGGGGGGACTGGCAGCGGCGTAAGCCCAAACCATACCTATGCCGCTGCAGGAAGCTATACCGTTACACTCACGGTAAATGATGGTAACGGCGGCACGGATAACGATACAT